>NZ_ALPM01000007.1:0-19933 GCF_000294595.1 Arthrobacter sp. TB 23
TGTCGCGACTCGCATGTAGTCCATGTCGCGACTCATAACAATGGTGCGCAAGAAGGTGTCTAGGTTCAGGACATAGGCGACACATGAGTCGCGACATGGGCGACAGTTGATACCCGCCGGTGAGTCGGGACATCGGCGACACTTTAGGGGCCTGAGTATGAGCCCATGTCGAAGCAAAAGGTCATTGTCTTGTCCGTGGTGCAACAAGGACTCACCAAAACCGAAGCAGCCCGCCGATACGGGGTCGGCCGACAGTGGGTCCACGAGCTGGTCCGCCGCTACGAACACGGCGGTCTAGACGCAGTTGAACCCCGCTCGAAACGGCCGCGGGCCAGCCCGCACGCCACACCGGAAGCGACGACCCAGCGGATCCGAGAACTCCGCGCGGAGCTCACGAAGGCAGGCCTGGACGCAGGACCGCAGACCATCGCTTGGCACCTCGAACAAGAAGGGCTCAAAGCCCCCTCAACCTCAACGATCCGCCGGATCCTCGTGAACGCCGGGCTGATCACCCCGGAACCAAAGAAACGCCCCAAATCATCGTTGCACCGCTTCGAAGCGGCCCAACCCAACGAAACCTGGCAATCCGACTTCACCCACTGGACCCTGGACGACGGGACCGACGTCGAGATCCTGAACTTCCTCGATGATCACTCCCGCTACCTGCTCTCCTGCACCGGCTACCGCCCCGTGACCGGATCCATCGTCGTCCAGGCGTTCCTTGCCACCACTGAGCAATACGGGCTCCCCGCCTCAACATTGACCGATAACGGGCTCGTCTACACCGCACGCTTCGCCGGTGGCAAAGGAGGCCGCAACGCCTTCGAAAACCTGCTCCACACGCTGAACATCACCCAGAAAAACGGGTCCCCGGGACACCCGCAAACCCAAGGCAAGATTGAACGTTTCCACCAAACCCTCAAACGCTGGCTCCACGGCCAGCCCCCAGCACCGACACTCCAGGCACTGAACCAGCAGCTCCACACGTTCCAACGGGTTTACAACCATCAACGCCCGCACCGGGCACTGAACCGTCGAACCCCAGCGCAGGCCTACCAAACCACGCCGAAAGCCAGTCCCAACCAACCCAAACAAGGAGGACACTGGCGCATCCGCGTCGACCGGATCGACGCTGCCGGCAAAGTCACCCTGCGTTACAACGGACGCCTGCACCATATCGGAATCGGTCGCGCGTACGCCCGCCAAACCGTCCTGATGCTCGTCCACGACCGCGAAGTCATGATCACCACACCCGGCACCGGAGAGATCCTCCGCGAACTCACCATCGACCCAACCCGCAACTATCAATCCAGACAAAAGAAAACACCCCCAGCCGAAGCTGGGGGTGTCGTCGATGTCGCGACTCACATGTAGTCCATGTCGCGACTCATAACAATGGTGCGCAAGAAGGGACTTGAACCCTCACGTCCGAAGACACTGGATCCTAAATCCAGCGCGTCTGCCAATTCCGCCACTCGCGCGTTCGACGCCTAGGACAGACAAGCTGTCGAAAACGTCAGCCTCCAGTGTACGCGAATCTATTGGACGCCGAGGTCTCTCCGAAGTTTCGCGACGTGGCCGGTGGCGCGGACGTTGTACTGGGGTAGTTGCACCAGTCCATCGGGTCCGACGACGACCGTCGAGCGGATCAGGCCTTCGTAGACCTTGCCGTAGTTTTTCTTTTCACCCCATGCACCCCACGCCTCGGCTACCGCGTGGTCTTCGTCGGATAGGAGGGGGAAGGTGAGCTCTTCTGTATCGGCAAATTTCCGGAGCTTTGCCACGTTGTCGGGTGAGATGCCGAGGACTGTGTAGCCCGCGGCAGCAAGGGATGCCAGGTTGTCGCGGAAGTCGCATGCCTGGGTGGTGCAGCCGGGAGTGGAAGCCGCCGGATAGAAATAGACCACCACGCTGGAGCCTGCATAGTCCTTCAGGGACACGGTGGAACCGTCGGCTGCGGGCAGGGAGAAATCGGGGGCTACCTCGCCCGACATTAGACGTTCAGCCATTATTTGTATTCCTTCTGCTTGTTTGTTAGTTGCGTCGGCCATGGTGGCGCTGACACTTTTCGCAAATCCGTAGCTATCATAAGTAAATAAGGTCGATACGTTTGAAACTACACCGGTCGGCGTTACCATGATCAACGCTGCATGTCTGTGCGGCGAGAGGAAGTGCTTTCTTTTATGCCGGACCTGGAGCAATGGCCCACCGGCCGACTGCTGACCACTGCTGCCCGCCTGGTCGAGCACGCGTGGAATGAACGGCTGGTGAACCTGGGTGTCACCCACGCCGGAGTCATTGCGTTGGGTGTTCTGGAGGGTCAAGGTCCGATGACTCAGGCGAGCCTCGCCCAGATAGTACGGGTACAGGCGCAGACCATGGGGAAGACACTTTCACGGCTGGAAACTCGGGGGCATGTCTCCCGAACTCGAAATGATCTGGACCGGCGTAGCCATATGGTTTCAATAACGGACGCTGGCCTTGGCGTCCTCGCGCAGTCAAAAGATATCGAACGCACACTGGTGACCGGTGAGGGCCTGATCTCCGACGAACTCCGCGACCATCTGCAGAGTGTGATCCGGGAACTCGGAGCTCCCCGGTGGGCCACGACGGTTCCCACCGCATCGGGCACCGACGGCCCGCTGCCGTCAAACAACTAGGACGACCGACGACCGACGACTGACGGACCAAGGACTCAGCCTTTCACCAGTCATTCACCAGACGAGGTCCAGGTCGCTGTGCGCAGCGAAGACGAGGCGGTCTGGGTCGTCGAGGACGTCAACTGGTCTGTCGCCGCTGAGATACCCGTTGGGTGAGCAGAACCACTGGAGTAGGTGTCGATCCTTCCAGCCGCCGGCAAGACCAATCGAGGCGATGACGGCAATCATGGGTCGGGCCCGGCCAGACTCGGGATCAAACTGGAACCCCGGATAGAGGACCCGCCCTGCTCTGGTAACCACCCCCAGGATCTGTCGTTTCGCTGCGAGGCATCCGGCCGGCGGGGAATTTGGTCCAACCTTTGCGTCGACCTCGGGCCCGGTGAGCATGCCGAATTCTGCGGCAATCGACGCCCAGCGACCGCGTGCCACCCGCCGGTTCATTTCTCCGGTGTGTATTTCTCCGAGGGATGGCATCCCTTCCATGCCGCCAAGCTACTGCGGGCGAGCAAGGAGGGGAAGAGTGAGCGAAAAATCGCTACCAAACTGGTCCAAAAAAACCGTCCGATCAGCGGTGCTGCCGATCAGACGGTTTAGTGGGGCACCCCTCGGGACTTGATCCCGAAACCCTTTGATACGGGGTCAGTAAGAACAACGCTTCTGCAACTGGGCGAAACTGAGCGCCGTTACCAGTATTTGAGGCCTTTAGGAGGGGAGTCGAGACCCAACCAGACCTAACGAAAGTCACCCTTCCATGCCAAAGTAAACCGCAAAGTAACACTTTCTTGATTCTGGGGTCACCTAGGTGGGGTGGAGCGGCCTGCGAAAATGCCATCGAACGCGGCCCGGTTATCAACCAACGTCATGAGTTGGTCGAAGTAGTGCTCCCTAGTGGTGGACTCTGATTTATGCCGGAGCTGCTGCCTAGCGGCATCGAGCCCCTCCGTGTTGGCGACCAGAGTGGCGGCCGATTTCCGCATACTCTTCGGGGTGACCCATGAGAAATCATCCCCTCCCCTAGCATCGAATATCCGCGCTAGTCTCCAAGCACGCCGGAAGTTCGGGGGGAGGACCAGACCTCCGAGCTGGTTAGTGAAAACCAATCCCGTTGGTCGCTTTCTGGCAAGTCCCTCTTGGCGATCTAGAAGCAGTTTGGTCACATATTGGGGCAACGCGATTGGCTGCACCTTCTTCTCCTGTGCCGTATTGCCCTTGGTGTAATCCTGGCGGTAGTACTTCTTAGTCTCTTCGTTTTGAGTGATCGTTCCGGTCACCAGGAAAAACGGAATCTCGTCGCGGAGCCATAGGTCCTCATATCGCATGGCCAAGAGCTCGCCCGTCCTGACCCCCGTGCCGAGGAGCACATCGACCGCAACCAGGAGGTCCTTGCCGCGGCGGGGACCGTATTGCTGGGCTTCTTGCCAGGCGGCCATCCGCCGATACATCTCGGAATACTCCTGTGCGGTCAGTGCGCGAACCTTCACCCTTTGGGCTTTGCGCTCTTTCGCTGATTTGTCGAGCCCGACCGGATTGATATTGCCCGGGATTGCACGATGATCCAAGGCGAAGTCGAACATCATCTTCAAGATCGTCCGGGCCGTGAACTCGGCGGTGGGTCCACCCGTCTTGATTTTCCTCACTTTGCCGCCACTACCTATCTCTTTCACACCCCCGGCCGCGATCTTCCGGAGCTGACCCTCTATATACCCGGTGGTAGCTTCTCCGATCTTCTTGGATCCCATCGTCGGGATAATGCTGATCCGTGCTCGATTGCGGTAGGTCGTCATAGTGCCGGGGGCCAAATCTCGGAGCGAGGCCAGCCATAGCTCCGAGAGCTCTGCGATGGTGGTCGAGCTCCGCACCAGTGCGTCTGGGCCGGACCGCCGAAGGTCTTCGAATTTCGCGTCAAGTTTTTCGCTGGCCTCCATCTTGGTGGCACCGGTGGCCTTCATGCGGCGCCTCTCTCCGTGTGAGTCGCGGTAGTAGACGGAGCAGACATGCTTCTTCCCGTCTTTGGAGCAGCTCGGGTCGCCGTGCGGGCCACCGGGTTCGAGGGCAATTCGAGCCATGCGTCGAGTCCTTTGGGTGCGGGTGCTGGTCTTCCCGACACTAACCCATTGACTCCATAACTACTTTGCATTTTCTCTCCTGACACCCGTCGCGGAAGTCGACGCATAGAGAACACTATGAACACGATCAAAATTGTTGATGGTCTTATGACCACCGCCGACGTCGCCCGCTACTTGCAGGTTTCAGAGGGGACGGTGGAGAACCTCCGTGGCTCTCTTTCCGGCCCCCAATTTATCCGTATCGGCCGCTCCGTCAGGTACCGTCTGCGGGACCTCGACGCGTACCTTGACGCAAACGCCAGGGTGCAGCCTGCTTATTTGGCTGCCTAGGCCGCCAGCTGGTCCTGGCGTTCGTGCCGAGCCTCGTAAGCGGATTCCTTGATCGCTGCGCGGATGGGGCGGGTGGCCCTGATGCCTGGCCACTTCGAAGCGCTGCGGCCGCCAGTCAGGGGCTCGACCAGGACTTCCACATGGCTTCTTTCGGTCCAACGACCTCCGGACCCCTTGCATGAGACGGCACCGGAAGCCATGGACCAGTACATGGCATGGACCTGAACGAACTCGCGGCCGTTGAACTCGGTCACTTTCGAAACTCCGCAGCCGGCGGCGGTGCATGCCTGGGGGATAGCGAGTAGGTCCTCCGGTACGAAGATTTGCTCAATAATGGCGACCCATCGGCGCAGGATCTCTTCAGCATTGAAGATGACGTGCGCCTCTTGGCTGGGAAGCAGGGAGACCCACCGGCGGAGACGCTCGGCGAGTTTTCCGGTCACGCCGGTCTCACCGGTGATGATGGCGATCTTCTCGGTGATCAATGCCTCGATGTCGAGCAGGAGCTCAACCGAGTCGATGTTTTGAGGGGCCGGAGTTCTTGGCTGATCCGCTGGCCCCTTCGCCGCCCTTGTCCTCTTTGATCTCACTGATGCAGATGTCAGGGGCCGTGTTCAGCTTGAGCTGCAGCAGGGAGCAACCTCGTTGCTCCCTGGGGCCCCGAGAAGTTGCTCCAGGCTGAGCCTGATCGACTCCGTAGCACGCCTCACTTTGACGGTCGCAGGTGCATTTCTCACGCTTGAGCTGCAGAACGTTGGCGTATGGGATTTCGTTAACCACGGCGAGGACCGGGCCTTTCACGAGAGCGGTGTTACTACTCTCGATTCTACCGTCAAAGGGCCTGATTTAGAAGGTCAATAGCGGTACAAATGCCAATACATTGGGTCCTCGTGTCGGTTAGTCCACGCCAAGCTGGATACGCCGCTCGTCAGTCCAGTTAGTTAGTCTCGGGGTCCAGTACCGCTAGGGTGAGTGAATGATTCTTCCTGCGGCCTACTGGGCCCCTGAGGCTACCAACGAACCGATCCGGATAGAGATGGTTGATGGCGGTGCTGAGGTGTGGGAAATCCTTGCCGCATTCGGCCCAACGGCCATCGTGCTGGCTGCTCTGATTACCTTCTTCGTCCAGAGGCAGTCGCTAAAGCACCAAAGGGACGCACTCGAACAGAAAACTAAGTCTGACTCCGAGGCAGAATGGTGGCGACGGGTTCAGTGGGCCATTGACGCTGCGCTGGCCGAGCAGGATCCAAAACGCCAGCGTATCGGTCTTGGAATGCTAAACGATGCGGCGATGGAGCTTGACGTGGGAACCGCTGAGCAGAGAATACTTCTTATCGTGACCGACATAGTCTTGGCTGGGCCGCCCCCGAAGACTCGGCGACGTATTGGCCGGAGACGCAGGCCATAGACTCACAGAGATGGGTCAGCGATAATGGATGCATCCGATTAGGGAAGCGAGGTCCGGATGCCAGTATTTAAGTTGAAGAAACGGAAGTCCGAAAAGCCCGGCACTTCCGTCAAGAAGTTGCCCGAAGGCATCACCATTATTCGTCCAGTGAAGGCCACGCTTGGCTACAGCAGGCTCTCTGAAAAGGAAAAAGTTCAGGTGGCCGCCGCACAGCTGCGCGTCACCGTCGACAAGAACCTCGGGGAAGAGACCCCCGGATGGGTAAAGGATTTAGCTGCCAAGCAGCCGCTCGAGCAGTAAGCGGCACCTTCCGATTGGCAGGCTTGCCCAGATCCAGGACGCCGCGATCGCTGCATTCACCGGCGGAAAGCGTAGCGGGAGGAAACGTGATGGCTACTAAACGACTAGGTCGGGCAGTAGAGGCGCCCGATCTTGTGGCTGCGCTGAGAATCTATGGACTTCACCCGATTGACATAGCCCGGGTAGTGAATGTAGATGTGGAAACAATGGCTGCTTGGAAGGTAAGGGGTGCCAAGCCTCAAGCCAGCACCCATGCCAAACTCGAGGACCTGCGGGAGATCATTCTTCTACTCTCCGACTCGCTAAGCCCACGCGGAGTAGGACAGTGGCTCTACGCCCGGAACCGGATCTTGGACGGACAACGCCCCCTGGATGCCCTGCGTGACGGGCACAAAAAAGGGACCTTAGGCGCAGCCAGAGCCTTCGTGGATGGGGCATACGTTTAAGACGCCCGGACCGAGGTGAGAGACGGTAGTTTAGTGATCCTCCAAGAGTCCCAGCCCAGTCATCCGGTGAACCTACCTTCGACCATTGCACATGCGGCAGCCAAAACTTCCTCGGAGCGGCCTTCCGAGATGGCATCGATGGGGGAGTCTTCACTGAGCCAAGGGTTGGAACCGATGAAACCATAGCCGTGCAACATCCCCTCCTTCCGCGGAGGCGACTGTCTGCCACACGCGGTGGGCGATCCGGAGTCGATCTTGAGAGTTCGCGGTCCCTTGATCCCAGGTCAGCGATTTACGTAGATGCTCCGGGACCACGGTCATCGACCCGGCCAGGCGGTCACGGAGGTTCTCTGCTCCTCTGTTGCCGGCTAAATGCACGAGGATCGTGAATCGTGTGGTGCGTTCCACGAGGGTGCCGATCGCCGATCGGCTGCCCTTCCCAATGTTGAGGTCCCCTTCCTTACGGTTTTGTTGTGGGTGATTTCGGGGCTGTCGTAGTGTTTCGATCACCCTCGGGTGGCGGGTATGGCGCAGATCTCCTTGCCGCGTGGACGGCTCACTGGGAATGGCCGCCCGCTGCCCGGCCGATAACTCGACCGCTGATTGAGACTTGCGACATTGATCGTTGGGTAAGGACGTGCCGGCGTGGTTATCGATAGGGCCAATTAGCAGTGGAGCTGATCGAAGGGACCGAAGAATATGCCAACATTTTGGGTGGGAATCGACTCGGGCAAAAGCGCCCATCATTGCGTTCTAATCGATCAGACGGGCGCGGTGCTGCTCTCGAGACGGGTCGAGAACGACGAAACAGTGTTGCTCGACTTAATAGCCTCGATCGCGGAAATTACGGCGGGTGCCGAGGCGTGTTGGGCCACTGATCTGAACTCCGGCGGCGCAGCACTGTTGATCGAGCTTCTAGCTACGCACGCGCAGCATCTGCTCTATATTCCTGGGCGAATCGTCCATCACGCCGCTGCAACATATCGAGGTGACGGTAAGACTGACGCGAAAGACGCCCGGATCATCGCCGACCAGGCCCGCATGCGCACGGACCTCCAACCCCTCCGCGGCGCCGACCAGATCAGCGTGGATCTGAGGCTTCTGACCGCCCGCCGCACCGACCTGATCTGTGACCGTGTCCGGGCGATCAACCGGCTGCGCGCCACTATGCTCGAATACTTCCCAGCGTTAGAGCGGGCATTCGACTACTCCAAAAAGGCCCCCTTGATCCTCCTGGGCGGCTATCAGACTCCGGAGGGTATCCGCCGGATCGGTCTGACCCGGCCCGCTGCTTGGCTACGGAAACGCGGCTGCCGGAACAGCGCCAAGATGGCGCAGAAAGCACTCATCGCCGCGAACTCTCAGCACACAGTCCTTCCAACCCAACGCACCGGCTCTGCCCTCGTCAACCGGCTGGCCGAACAGATCAGCGCTATCGACACGGAGATCGCCGACGTTGACGCCGAAATTACCGAGCTCTTCGGGAAGCACCCCAGCGCAGATGTTCTGCTGAGCATGCCAGGCTTCGGTCCCATTCTGGCAGCAACGTTCCTCGCGAACATCGGCGGTAGCCTGGACGCTTTCGACTCAGTTGACCGGCTGGCGAGCGTCGCCGGGCTGGCTCCGGTCCCACGTGATTCCGGACGAATCGGTGGAAATCTCCATCGGCCCCGCCGCTTCAACCGCAGACTCCTCCGAACCTGCTACCTCGCTGCACTCTCCAGCCTGAAGAACAGCCCAGCCTCGCGCATCTACTACGACCGGAAACGCGGTGAAGGAAAATCACACAAACAAGCACTCATTGCCCTCGCACGGCGCCGCATCAACGTCATCTGGGCCATGCTCCGCGACCACACCCCCTACCAAGAACCAGCCCCGCACCTCACCGCTCATGCTGCTTGACTAACGCATTGAGATTCCCAATGCCCTGGCACTAGCCGGTTCGTGGCCTCGGCTGACCGGTCGCGGATCATCACCATGTCGGGGAAGCGTTTGGTGCGGTGTTCTTTCCTCCTGCGGGGCCGGCGTCCGGTTCGTCCGGTGCGCAGAGTCAGGGCAGGGTTGACCGCAAGATCGAGGCTTCCGCGCCCATACAACGCCTGGTAGACGGTTTCGGGGACGACCTGCATCTCGGTGCGGCCGGGGAACTCAGACTGGAGCCGGTTGCTGATCTGGCGTGGACTCCAGCGTTCGAGGAGGTGGGTCCTCACGAACTCTGTCAGCTCTGCGCTGGCGGCGATCTTCCCGACCCGGGGACGGCTCCGCCTGCGTTCGGCGCTGCGCTGGGCTGTCCGCGGGTCGGTAGTTGCCGGAGGGATGGTGGGTGTTCCGTCGGATCTCTCAGCTCACGGTCGACGGACTACGCCCGAGCTCCATAGCAATGGCTCGAACACTGCGCCGGGAGTGGAGCAGGTCCGCGATGATGATTCGTTCTGTTTCCGAGAGGAAACGGACGGAGATGACCGATGGTTTTCGCCGTGAGATCGGCGGGTACTTTGTGACCACCCCCGTCTTCGAGGTGGCGGTGTGCCCGTGCCGCCACCGCGTTCCCGAACTCCGGCTGATCCCGACGACCCGACAGGCTTCAGGATTGCCCATTCCCTGTTTCATCAGCTGATCATAATGAACGCGCGCGGCGTTCTTCGGAGGCGCTCCCCGAACCCTTCCAGCTCGTTTCATCACGGCCATAATTGCAACTCCTTGTCGGCAGGTGTTGCAACGACCACTAGACACCAAGCCGTCAGAACGGCTCAATTTTCGACCGTCACCGACAATCTCATGGGTGGCTGCCCGGAGAGCCTCTCCAAGGCTGGAGAACGTAGCGGGAACAGAGCTAAGATCCCTTTCCATCTCGTGATCATTCCGGTATGGTCACTCCAAAGCAGCCTAGGAGGGGTGCTTTCCGGTCGACCGAGGGGTCCCTGTGGCTGAGTCAACTAAATGCGCAAAGTGCGGATCACCTAAGGTTCCAGGCAAACCTTGCCTTGGCTGTGGGGACGAAAGTTAACTCATGTCGATGGTGAATCCGGTGACATCGAAATTTTGTGATCCGAGGCTGAAATGTATAGGCGCACGGTAGGGTGAGCTGGTTCAGTAGGCTTTTTGGCGGCCAGCCGCCCCCCTCGGACCCAGCATCGGCAGGCATCTTGGATCGCGTGCACATAGTCCAGCCGGTGGCAGAACTGGACGGTATGTCTGCGAGGCCGGTAGCTTTCGGCATCTGGAGTGACCCGATTGTTCGTCCGCCCTCATCCGACTGGGAAAAGCGATTGTATGCGTACGCTCGGAAGTGTGCAGGGCAGCTTGCTAGCGCCGGCGTCCCACTCTTTCGAAGTAAGTGGCCTAGGAACGGGACCGGCACGTACACTAACGCTTTTTGGCTTCTGGCGGTCGATGTCCGCCGAGCGAACCGAAGTTGGAACAAAGAGGTTGTCCAAAACGGCTCGAAGGCTGACCTAGGTTGCCCTCCGCTGCCGAGCAAAAATGAGTTTGATGGACAGTTCCGGGGCCCTGCGTTGCTCCTGACGCCATCCGGGGTTTTGTGCACAGCCGATGCGTGGGGATCTATTGCAGGCAGCGAAGGTGTGGTCGACAGCCGAACTATGGACATCGTGTTCACAGGTCTCGGGGCCAACTCCGTGCAATTGCAGTCATACGACTGGGGTTGGGGAAATGCGGGGCGCTGGCGGTTACATCCGCAGGACGACATGGAGCTCTACGGTCTCCAACTCACCGTTGAATCGATGCGTTTCGAGTACAGATACAAGCCTGGTTCCGACAGCCACACTGATGGTAGAGGAACCAGCATGGCACTCAAGGCTTACGTCGAATCCAACGGAACGGTTAGATGGCCTCGCAATTTCCTAATGTTCTACGACGATTAAGCTTCACCTGCCGCGAAGGGGATTTACCGGCGGGTGATTTGCGCCGGCCGCTTTCAAGGCGCTTGTTGCGAGGCGGCGTTGAACAAGCTTTGTATAAACGACACTTTTCGGGCAAGCTATTGCCCGCAAGTCTCCTCACTCCTAGACTAGGAAAAACTCAATGGTCGTTGGAGGTTACTATGCAACGGGCAATACGAATGTCGATGTACATCTGCCGGTCGTGTGGGGCGGAAGTGGCTTATCCGGATAAATACCGCAAATGCCCAGTGTGCGGTATTAAGTGGTAGCTAGTTTGACAGGCGTCAATTTCATCCTGAGAACCGCACTGTTCTTGCTGCTACACAATTGTCGTGAATGACCCAATCGCCGCGGAGTACGCAGAACGGATCAAGGACCAGGTACGGCAGCGCTACGGGATCGACGTCGACAACACCGGGGACATTGACCAGCAAATTTCCGCAGCGGATGGTGAAGCCGTTCACAAGGCTCTAAACACTCATGTTCCGGCGGAGTGCAGCAACGTTAGCTGAGAGGATTCTGATGGGATTGCTCGACTGGTTCAAAGGCGAAGCTCGGAAGCAGGGTAGCTCAAGCACAACGACAGAGCCATCGAAAGTGGAAGCCGCCACAGAGCCACCGAAAGTGGAAGCCGCCACAGAGCCACCGAAAGTGGAAGCCGCCAAGAACACGCTACTCCCGCCTGAGGTTGTCGTGGCAACGACTCCATGGGCACAGAACATCGTTCGCTATGCCCGGAAGGTTAGCCACGGCTTGCAGCAGGAACAAGTACCAACGTGGCTGGATGAGGGTTACTGGGTGATTTCCGCTGATGTGTTGGAGGCAACGTGGCACGTCCCGGTGAAGAATAAATGGACTCTCAGACAGGGCTACATGAGGGAAGGGTTGTGCTCCGGCACTGCCTTAGTTCTATTCACGAATGGTTCCGTCGCGAAGACTGAGTTCTTTGGTCATTTTTACTTCGAAGAAGAAGGCAGGAGCTATACATTCTTAGATGCTAATGTCGATTCCTGGGGGCGCAACACATGGGGGGCGAACAACTTCGGGTCGTGGCGTCTGGGTACCGGTGGATTCGGGCGAGAAGCTCAGGCAACGCGCCAGGAGGGATTTAACGGCAGGTGGAATCATCAGTGGGCTGACGAGCGACCGCTTGGACTAGGAACATCGCTAGCCCTAAAGCGCTTTTCGGAGACCCATAAGACTCAACTGCCACGTTATTACGGCAACGGCTGACGCCGGGTATGTGCCCCGCAATAATGCGCCTAGAGAATATAGAAATTAAACTGGAAGGCGCTGGTAAAAATCTTCAGGACGTCTCAGGTGAGAAGAATTAAAGATCGCTCGTAGTATCGTAGATAGGTCCATTGCTGTCGCGACTGTGCGACGAATGCTCGGAGCACCCTGCGGCAGCGTGCCACTGCCGTGCTCGGTTTTTCGGACAGGACGTCGCCCATTACGATGGCGTCTGCATGTTCCACAAGGTCAGTATCCGACGAGTATGTCGGTAATTGCCCGCGGATTCCATACCCAATCCGCATGCTTGGTACTAGATCTCGAGCGTGGCCCGGACGTGGGAGTTTGCCTGCGATTTATCCTGCGCGTGGATTAGGTCCTCGGCACGGTCTTCTCGTGTTGCGTTGACGGGGGAGTCGTCGTTGAGCCAAGGGTTGGATCCGATGAACCATAGCCGGGCTACATGCTCTCCTTCGGCGTCGGAGATTATCCGCCACACCCGGTGAGCCAACCGGAGACGCTGCTGAGCTTCCGGACTGGGTTCCGGGCCGTTGACCTTCTGCCAATCGCTACTGATGCCACGAACAGGGCTCCCGGTCAGCCCACCGACCAGCGTTACTCCGAGCCCCGCGTTTAGACGGCGCACGAGCTCCCGGATTCCTACTTCTGCTGCTTGCGCGTCGAGCATGCTCATCGACTGCTCCTGGTTCACCGTTGGTTCGGCCGGTAGCTACCAGCAATTGGCCGGTTCGCGAGTTCAAAGACCCAGTTGGGTGTCGGCTTTCCGAGCTTGGAATCAGTCGTGATGCGAAGGCGAGCGGCGAGAATGAGTACCCGCTCCATACTCCCGTTCCCGCTACATTCAGGGCCTGCTAATGTTCGTTCTGTAGCGTTCCGGTGACCATGGTAGCCGGTAAGCCATACTGACGAATCAGCACGCTTAACCCGTATTCGCAGGGTGAGTTGCCCATATTGAAGCCCCGAAGGAGCGAAAACTTCGGGGCTTCTTCGCGATGAAAGCGATAGGCATGCCAGCTCGCATGTGGTAGCTCCGGAACGTCTTCTGGCGGTCGGGATAGGTGCCGTCCTCTTATAAATCGCGTCTTGACGAGCGAGCGAACTCGGTCGATACTCGATTCCCCGGCCGGGAGATTCCCGAGGCAGCCGACAAGATCAGAGAAAGAACGGAGTTCTTCGGCGCGGCCTTGACAATAGGTGTGCCTGTTACGCAACGGGTTTCGGCGCGCCGTAGCTACGCCAGGACGAATTCGTTCCGTCGGCGACATCGACGTGCAGAACCACGTGGTCAGCAAATCACGAGGGATCTTGGATTGATAGGCAAAGAGCAGAACGGCTGTCAGTCTTGGCATCCCTCTGTGCCTAAAGTGGTCCTCACCGTTGCCCCCGCCGATCTTGCGGTAATGGTCCGCGACAAGAACCGGCGCACGGATGTAGCAAATCAGCGCTAGATGGACGCCTACTCGAGGCCGCAAGCAGTATATGGGCCAGAGCCAGCTGAGAAGGCCTCAGCCGGGATAATCAGAGGACTAGGCTCACCGCCGCCAGGTTTCCCATCTGGGGATCCGTTCGTCCAACCGCCGGTGGCGGTCCGGGTCCAGGGTGCCGTCCCGGTGCAGGCCGGGTTGCGTCGTCACCCAGGTCGAGAGGATGTTCTCGTGCCGGTCCTCGCCCCTGCGGAACCGGGGGAGATGCCCTTCTGCTGCCTGGAACGCTGCGACCTCATCCAGGCGCTGCGCCCACAGCTGCACGTGGGCTTCCGCCCGCGGTGGGCCCACCCAGTCTCCGAAGGCATCCTGTAGGGCAGCCCGGCGTTCCTCTGCCATGGTTCCGCGGCGGATCTGCCTGCGCTGGCCGGCAACCCATTCGGCCATGCGTTTCTCAGCAGGGTCTTTGGAGAGTGCCCGAGGCATCCGCCGACGCCGCCGGTAGAACGTCCGCACCTCCTGGAGACGCTTCTCCCAGGATGGCCGCGGCGGCTTGCGCGCCCGGTCAGCGGCCGACGGCAGCGAAGGTTGGTCGTGGAGCATCAGGCGTTTGCCTGCCAGCTCCGGGCGGGTCCTCTGGAAAGTGAGGATCACCCGGCGGACCCGCTTGAGGGGAACCCGGCAGTGGTGGGCAATCTGCTCGCTGCTCATTCCGCGCAGGTACATGAGCCGCCACTCGGCCGCAGAAATGCACGGACCCCAGTCCTCGGGACCCTCAGCCTCAATGCCAGCGGGGACGGCCATAGCCAAGGATAAGGTCCATCACTCTGCTTGCGGAAGGAGCACCTGACCGCCGGTGAAACGGTGGTGGGTCTTGGCGATCAGGGCCGCCGTCCGGCGCAACTCCATCACCGCCTCCACCTCGGTCGAGCAGAACTTGAACCGGGCAATGATCTCTGCAGCACTACCGCAGGTTCTTGGTCACGCGGCGGTGGCCCGGTGTCGGCAGGCGGTGACGTCCGAGGGCGTGATGGACCGCACCTGTTTGACATGCGGACTAACCCAGCCGTGCTTCGGTGTGAACCCTTGTGAACCCTTGTGAACCTGGTGAATCTCGCAGGGTCCGCGTTACGGATTCGTTGTGTTGCATGCGATAGCAGCAAGGGACCGCGGGCCGACTTCCAATCAAAGTAACCCGCAAAGTGACACTTTTCGCGTTTTCATGGGGTACTAAAAAACCGTCTGACCGGGCATAATGCCTAGTCAGACGGTCATCTACTAGGTGCACCCCTCGGGACTTGAACCCGAAACCCTCTGATTAAGAGTCAGATGCTCTGCCAATTGAGCTAGAGGTGCATGTTGACTGGGCCCATCGGGCCAACCGCAACAGCATGAAACTCTACCAGCACTTCTGCTGAAACCTGAAATTGGTTCTTTGCCGGGCGGCTACGAGGCGTCGACGGTGATCACCCGCGATTCGGTGCCCTCGTTGGTGGCGATCAGTAGTTCTCCGTCCGTTCCCTGGATTACATCGCGTAGCCGTCCGTATTCGCCGTCGAAGTGGCTGACCGGTGCGTTGACGGCCCCCGCCAGCAGCGGCACCTGCCACAGCCTCTCTCCGCGTAGTCCGCCGATATAGGCAATGTCATCGACGATTGCCATTCCACTTGGGGACGAGGTGGCGGTAGAGGGCCACACCACCTGGGCGTCGATGAAATCGGCTACTCCGGGGGAGCCGGTGACTGCCGGCCACCCGTAGTTCCCGCCGGGCTCGATGAGGTTCAGCTCGTCGTCGACCTCGGGACCAAATTCGCTGGCCCACAACCGGTCGGCTGAATCCCAGGCGAGGCCCTGCACATTGCGGTGTCCAAGGCTGTAGACGGGCGACCCGTCAATGGGGTTGCCAGGCGCCGGCTCGCCGTCGCTGGTGATTCGGAGGATCTTGCCGGCCAGGCTGTCAGGATCCTGCGCGGCGTCCGCCTGAGCGGCGTCGCCGGTGCCCACATACAGGTAGCCGTCCGGGCCGAATTTGATCCGTCCGCCGTTGTGGATATGGGCCTTCGGCAGACCGGTCAACACCTCTTCGGGCTGGCCGAGGCCCTCCTCGCTGTAGGTGAGGCTGGAAATCCGGTTGTCGGCCGGGCCGGTGTAGAACACGAACAATCTGGGGTCCGTGTCAAAGTCTGGGCTGATGGCCAGCCCCAGCAAGCCGCCTTCACCGGCGGCTGCGACCTCGGCGCCGAGGGTTCCGACGGTAGTTGTCTCGCCGTCAGCCACCCGTTTGATCTCCCCGGTCTCGCGTTCGGTGACCAGCAGCGATCCGTCGGGCAGCGTGGCCAGCGCCCACGGGACGTTAAGCCCTTCCGCGCGAAGGTCGCCGGGGGAGAGGTCGGGAAGCCGGATAGGTTCCGGTTCAGTCGCTGGTTCAGTCGCTGGCGCAGTCGCTTGCGCTGTCGCCGGACTGCCGCCGACAATTGGGCTGGGCTCATCAGCCGTGCACGCTGCAAGGGACAGAAGCACGACGACGGCGGTTGCCAGAGCGGACGGTAGCCGCCGGGTGCTCGCCAAAATGGTTAATCCTTCCGGCTGGCCGGCGGATCAGTGCGCGGGTGGGTGTCGACGTCGTCGGGCGCGCTCCGGAAGCGGAACCACCAGACAGCGCCAACAATGACGACGATCAGCAGCACCCAGAAAACTACGTCCATGACACGATCCTTACGCACCTGGTGGGACACCCACCGCCTTCGACGTTACGACCAACCCGCGCGAGTGTCCACAGCCGTGGAGGGCGCTGGTCGCAACTGGACGTTAGGCTTTCGGGATGGACAGGATCAAGACAGTTTCGGTGCCCAGTGTTGAAATGCTCGATGCGCTACAGCCAGCGCCGGATGGAATCTCGGTGGTGGTGTGGGACTTCGACGCGGATCCGGTGGGTGCAGATCTGGCAGAGATTGACGCCGCCGTATTGCCTTACATGTCCTCGCCCGAGACTTTCGGTGCTGCAGTCAAGAGCGCGCCGAACCTGCTGCTGGTACACACCCAATCCACTGGCTACGAGGGTATCCCCGAGTTGGTGGGCGACGACGTCGCCGTTACCAGCGCCGCGGGCGTCCACGCCGCCGCGACCGCTGAGCTCGCGGTTGGCCTCACAATCGCCTCGCTCCGAGGCATTGACGACGCCGTCCGCAACCAGACTCTGGGTCAGTGGCGGCCCGGCCGCTATCTCGGCCTCGCCGACCGCAAGGTGCTGCTGGTGGGCGTCGGAGGAATCGGCGTCGAGATTGCCCGGCGTCTTGAGCCGTTCGAGGTGGAGCTGACCCGGGTCGGCAGTTCAGCCCGCGACGACGAATGGGGGCACGTGCACGGCAGCGACGAGTTGGTGACGCTCGCAGGGGAAGCCGAAGTGCTGATCGTCATCACACCGCTCACCGATGCGACCCGAGGGCTGATCAACGCCGAAGTGCTGGCAGCGATGCCCGATGGCGCGCTGGTCGTCAACATGGCCCGCGGCGCGGTGGTGGATAGCGAGGCTCTGACGGCGGAAGTGATTGCCGAGCGCCTGTCGGCGGCTCTCGATGTGTTCGATCCGGAGCCCGTCCCCGAGGGACACCCCCTGTGGTCGGCGTCCGGGGCGCTGATCACACCCCACAGCGGCGGCAACACCGGCGCATTCTGGCCGCGAATGATCAAGTTGTTGCGGCGCCAGCTGGTCAGCTTTGCTGCCGGCGAGGAGCCAACCAACCTGGTGCAGCGCGGATCCCTCTACCGCTAACGGTTCCCGACGGCGGGTGCCCTGGAGTTTGGGTGCTAGGCCATCGCGATGAAGGCGGCCATAAACGCGTCGAAGTCCTGATGATCGTCGCGTTGATCGATCACCAGCTGTGAGTGCGGGCCTGAACTGAAGCGCGCCTCCGGTTGCACTCCGAACTGGAATGTCTTTCCGGTGCTGGTGCCTACTTCGTAGTGACCGCTGGCCAGACGGTGGGCATGCGAGAGGTTTGTCATGTTGATTTCCACGGGGATGCCGGTGCCCGCCAGCGTATGCGAGTCGACAGGAGCGATCATGATTTCGGTTGGTTGCCAGCGGTAGCCCAGTACGTAATATTTCGGCATAGTGACACGGGCGCCATCGGATTCCCGTTGTTTATAGCGCTCATTGGCAGCAAAGACCAGGTTGTAATCGCCGTAGTTGGGGATCTGCGAGTCGAAGACTTTTCGCAGATCATCCTTGAGCTGGTCGCTATCAGGGGCTTTGTCGGTCACTTCTGGCGGGTCAGGGTCCGATGGAGGCGTCGACATAGGACCGAGTTTACGTGCCATAGCTCCGATGACGAGAGTCCGCGTGACTCCCGCGTCCCGTAACAGGGTGGTCATATGGCATTGCGGGGAATGCGGGTACGCCTAGACTTTGACCCATGAGCCTGGAAAATACCCCTGATATTAAGCCGCGAAGCCGGGCCGTCACTGATGGATTTGAGCGGGCGCCGGCCCGCGGAATGCTCCGTGCGGTCGGCATGGGCGACGACGACTTTGCGAAGCCGCAAATTGGCGTCGCAAGTTCGTGGAACGAGATTACTCCCTGCAACCTGTCACTGAACCGGCTCGCCCAGTGCGCCAAGGAAGGCGTTCATGCGGGCGGGGGGTTCCCGATGCAGTTCGGCACCATCTCCGTGTCCGACGGCATTTCAATGGGCCACTCCGGGATGCACTTCTCGCTGGTCTCGCGTGAAGTGATCGCCGATTCGGTGGAGACCGTCATGGAGGCCGAGCGGATTGACGGTTCGGTCCTGCTGGCTGGCTGCGACAAGTCGCTGCCTGGCATGCTGATGGCCGCAGCACGTTTGAACCTCGCGAGCGTCTTCCTCTACGGCGGTTCGATCATGCCGGGCTGGGTGAAACTGGAAGACGGCACCGAGCGGGAAGTCACACTGATTGACGCCTTCGAGGCGGTGGGCGCCTGCGCCGCCGGCAAGATGAGCGAAGAAGACCTGACCCGCATCGAGAAGGCAGTCTGCCCCGGCGAAGGCGCCTGTGGCGGCATGTACACGGCCAACACCATGGCCTGCATCGGCGAGGCCCTGGGCATGTCGCTGCCAGGATCGGCCGCGCCGCCGTCGGCCGATCGCCGTCGTGATGATTTTGCCCGCAAGTCGGGTGAGGCCGTGGTCAACCTCCTGCGCCTCGGGATCACCGCGCGGGACATCATGACCCGCAAGGCGTTCGAGAACGCTATTGCCGTCACCATGGCTTTCGGCGGGTCCACCAATGCCGTGCTTCACCTGCTGGCGATTGCGCGTGAAGCCGAAGTTGAGCTGACGCTCGATGACTTCAACCGCATCGGTGACAAAATCCCGCACCTGGGCGACCTGAAGCCGTTCGGCCGTTACGTGATGACCGACGTCGACAAGGTGGGAGGCGTGCCGGTCATCATGCGGGCGCTGCTCGACGCCGGGCTGCTGCACGGGGACGTCCTGACCGTCACCGGCAAGACTCTGGCCGAGAACCTCGCGTCGATCAATCCGCCGGACCTCGATGGCAAGATCCTTCGCGCCATGGACAACCCGATCCACGCCAGCGGGGGCATCACCATTGTCAAGGGCTCGCTGGCTCCTGAAGGTGCAGTCGTCAAGACCGCCGGGTTCGACGCCGAGGTCTTCGAAGGAACTGCCCGCGTCTTCGAGCGGGAACAAGGTGCGCTGAAGGCGCTCGCCGACGGCGTCGTGAAGGCCGGCGACGTCGTCGTCATCCGTTACGAGGGACCCAAGGGTGGCCCGGGGATGCGCGAAATGCTCGCAATCACCGGCGCGATCAAGGGCGCGGGCCTCGGCAAGGATGTGCTGCTGCTGACCGACGGCCGGTTCTCCGGTGGCACCACGGGCCTGTGCATTGGGCACGTGGCACCAGAAGCGGTCGACGGCGGACCCATCGCCTTCGTGAAGGACGGCGACCGGATCCGTATCGACATCCCCAACAAGAGCTTTGACCTGCTGGTGGACGAAGCCGAACTCGAAAGCCGGAAGGTCGGCTGGGAGCCGCTCCCGGCGATCTACACCAAGGGAGTGCTCGCGAAGTACGCCAAGCTGGTGCACTCGGCCTCCGAGGGCGCGTACTGCGGCTAGCCCCTCCGCCGGGCCGCCCCTCCC
>NZ_ALPM01000008.1:0-10499 GCF_000294595.1 Arthrobacter sp. TB 23
GGTGAATTCAATTGGTCGTCGCAACACCTCGATTATGGAGGTTCGCGATGGGACGCGGTGGAAAGCAGTTGCGGAAGGCTCCGGAGGGCGCGCGGCGGCAGTGGGCGGCGGATCGGGCGTTACGTCCGCCGATGCGTTCGCCGGGCAGGCCAGAGCCCTCTCGTGCGGTGCAGCGGGAGTTTTGGCGTTTGATCGCTACTGGGGTGACAACCGTCAAAGCTGCGGAGGCGCTCGGTGTGTCGTGGCCGGTCGCGTCGCGGTGGTTCCGTCACGCTGGCGGCATGCCGCCGATCAGTCTTGACGAGCCTACGGGCCGCTACTTGTCCTTCGCTGAGCGTGAGGAGATCTCGTTATTGCGAGCCCGGGAGGTCGGCGTGCGTGAAATCGCGCGGCGGCTTGGCCGCGACCCTGGAACGATCTCGCGCGAGTTGCGTCGCAACGCGGCTACGAGGAGCGGGAAGCATCTCTATCGGGCCTTGGTGGCGCAGTGGAAGGCGCAACAGGCTGCGAAGCGCCCGAAGACCGCGAAACTCGCGGACAATGCGAGGTTGCGTGAGTATGTTCAGGAACGGCTCGCTGGGGTCATCCGCCGGCACGACGGCACTGTCGTCGCTGGCCCTGCGACACCGGCCTGGAAGGGGCTGAACAAACCGCACCGGCAGGACAGGCGATGGTCGACAGCTTGGAGTCCGGAACAGATCTCCCACCGGCTCCGCGTCGATTTCCCGGATGATGAGTCGATGCGCATTAGTCACGAGGCCATCTACCAATCGCTGTTCATCGAGGGTCGTGGCGCGCTCAAGCGCGAGCTGGTCACCTGCCTGCGCACCGGCCGTGCGCTGCGGGAACCTCGAGCTCGATCGAAGAGTAAACCCCAAGGCCATGTCACCGCGGAGGTCCTCATTAGCGAACGCCCCGCCGAAGCCGAAGACCGTGCGGTACCGGGCCACTGGGAGGGTGATCTGATCATCGGAACCGGACGATCCGCGATCGGCACGGTCATCGAGCGCAGCAGCCGCTCCACAATCCTGGTACATCTGCCCAGGCTGGAAGGCTGGGCTGATAGACAGGCCGTGAAGAACGGGCCCTCGCTCGGTGGCTACGGTGCCGTGGCGATGAACGCCGGGCTTACGGTCTCGATGACCAAGCTGCCCGAACAGCTCCGCAAGACCCTCACGTGGGATCGAGGGAAAGAGCTCTCCGCACACGCCCAGTTCACTCTCAGCACTGGAACGAAGGTGTTCTTCGCCGATCCGCACTCACCCTGGCAGAGACCCACGAATGAGAACACCAACGGGCTGTTGCGCCAGTTTTTCCCGAAAGGCACTGACCTCTCCAGGTGGACTGCCGAGGACCTCGAAGCCATCGCTCTGACCTTGAACAACCGGCCCCGTAAAGTCCTCGACTGGAAAACCCCGGCTGAAGTCTTTGCCGAGCAGCTAAGCTCGCTCCAACAGCCCGGTGTTGCAACGACCGATTGAACTGGCCCAATACACCTCCGTCCGTTACACCGATACCCTGGCCCTAGAGGGCCTGCAGCCCTCGATCGGCAGCGTCGGCGACGCGTATGACAATGCCGCCGCTGAAACGGTCATGGGGCTCTTCAAAAACGAGGCCGTCGCGAAGGGTTCACCGTTCCGCACCGGAGCCCTGAAAACCGAAACCGACGTCCAGGCAATCGTCTTCGAATGGGTCCACTGGTACAACAACGAACGCCTGCATTCCGCCCTGGACCACCAAACGCCAGAGGAATACGAGCAAACATATTATGATCTACAAGCCGGCCCGTCACCCGACGCCTGCGCCAACAAACAGGCGGCATGATTCCCGGGACGGTTCAGGCTGCCCCGGATCACGGTAATAGGGTCTACTGTGCCGGCTTCGATACCTTCGCATTGTGAACGGCCGCCGTCGGTGGTGGGTTCGTACCGGAGGCAGAAAGCTTCGTAGTAGGGCATTCCGCCGTCCAGGGCGGCCAGAGCTTATGGTTCTAGCTAGGCTTTACCGTTCGCTGATGAGCGCCCGGTTGCGTTGGGTGAACCAGATGGCCAGCGGGATGCAGGTAACGACGGCTGCGGCGATCATTAGCACGGGCCAGCCGCCCGCCTGCCAGAAGACACCGGCCAGGGTCGAGCCGATGGAGCCGCCAATGAAGTTGTCGACCACAAAGACCGTGTTGAGGCGACTCCGCGCGCTCGGGTCGATAGACAGCATCCGTGTCTGCACTAGCACCGGCGGACGTTAATATACTCGCCGGTAAAGATAGATAGCCGGGTCCGTACGGTGATAACGACGCTCTTACGGCACTGTCATGTTTCCCGATATTGAGCTGCTGCGGTGATTTCGGACAGCGGATTTGATGGTTTTCTCTACGCTGCCAAGGCTGGCTGTTGGTAACTGTAATGGACGTCGTTGGGCCGGCGGTAACCGAGGGCTGAATGCCGGCGGCGGTTGTTGTAGAAGCCTTCGATATAGCGGATGACGTCTCTTCTTGCTTGTAGTTTGGTGGCGTAAACGGTCCGGTAGACCCGCTCGTTTTTCAGTGCGCCGAAGAAGCTCTCGGCCAGGCTATTGTCCCAACACACCCCGGTACGCCCCATCGAGGACCGCATCCCCAGCCCGGTGACCAAGGCCCGGAAACCTGCTGAGGTATAGACGCTTCCGCGATCGGAGTGGAAAATTGCACCCACCTCGACCAGGGTGGCCCGGGTGGCGTTGGTCAGGGCGTCCGCGACCAGGTCGGTGCGCATGTGATCGGCGATGGACCAGCCGACGACTTTCTTCGAATAGCAGTCGATCACGGTGGCCAAATAGATGAAGCCCTGCCACGTGTGAATGTAGGTGATGTCCCCGACAAACTTCACTCCCGGGCGGTCCGCGGTGAAGTCCCGTTTCACCAGGTCCGGGACCGCGGCAACGCCTTCAGCGTCGGCGTTGGTGGTGACCCGGAACGGGCGCGGCTGACACGGCACCAGCTCCTCAGCACGCATGATCGAGCGCACCAGCTCCGGGGAACACAGTGTCCCCTCCGCTACGAGGTCCGCGTGAATCCGCCGGTACCCGTACGTCCCGTCGGCTTCGTCGAAGAAGTACCGGATACGCACTGCTAGTACCTGCCTACGCGCCGCGGTGGCCGAGCGGGGCCGGGAGAGCCAGTCGTAGAACCCGGAAGTTGATACTGCCAGCCACAAGCACATCTTCCACACCGAATCGGTGTTCTCCGGGGTGTTCTTTTGGGAGTCGATGAACTCGTACTTCGCCACTACCGTGGATCCCTTGCAAAGTACGAGGCCGCTTTTTTCAAGAACGCAGTCTCGGCCCTGAGTTCCTGGTTTTCCCGCTCAAGTTCCTTCAACCGGGCACGTTCTGAAACGCTCAGATCGGTTTCGGTCCCACCATGGGATTCACGGTATTTCATCACCCACCGGCGCAGCGTTTCCGGCCCTACCCCGTAGGCCTTAGCGACATCCACCACGGGCTTGGATGTATCGATAACTTCCCGGGCCAGCTCGTCCTTGAACTCCTGGCTAAACCGGCGACGCGATGCAGACATACTGCAGATCTCACTTTCAGTAGAAACCTCAGTTTAGGAGGTCCCACTGTCCGAAATCCGTAGGCCGCTCATGCCACATCGGGGTGCAGAGGGAGGTTCTTGAACACGCCCATGATGTGATTGGTCTGGTTCTGATAGTTGCCCGGTCCTAAGGTTTGGGTGAGGAGCCGGTGAAGACTGTCGGATGCGATGTCCAGGAAGGCAGGGTTTTCGCCGGTTGTAGTGAGTGCGAACCCGTCGCGGAGTAATTCGGCGAACCATAAACGTGAGAGGGTCTCGTGTAACCCAGATTCTGTGAACGCATTTTTCATCGGCGTCATGTCAGACAAAGTCTCATTGACGTCAAAGACCAGAACTGCCGGTGTTGTGCGCATAGGGATGACCCTTCCTGGCTCGTAGACGAGTTGGTTTTGGACAGTAATGGCCCTGTGACGACGATACCCGCCTCCACATGATTGCAGACACTTCGCAAATGTTTGACACCTACGAATTCCATTCCTACCTATTGGCGCTACCTCACCAGAAGCCACCCCCAGATGTATCTCCTAGGGAGTACATCCCAGGGACGGCAGGGAGCACCGGGGTTTGCCACCTTGAACGGATTCCGGCCGCAGCGCCCCCATTGTTTGTTGGAGGGTGGATGTGGTGGCCGGGACCGGTCCCGTATGATGCGAGTCCGAGGGCGATGGCGCCCCACACCTCTTGAAGGATAGAAGAAGAGTCTATGCTGGCTACTGCTCGGAACTCGCAGGACCGCACTGTTAGGTTCGGGTTCGCTTTCATCGGCGTTCTGCTCATCGCAGTTAACCTTCGGGTGTCCTTTGTCAGCGTGGGCCCGGTGCTGGAGAACATCAGCGGCGATCTCCAGTTATCCAGTGCTGCGGCAGGACTCCTTACAGGTCTTCCGCTCATCGCTTTTGCAGTCTTCTCACCCGTCGCGCCCCGCATCGCGTCCCGTTTGGGTCTTGATCGTACGCTGTGGCTATCACTGCTGATCCTCGCCGTCGGCATCGTGCTTCGCTCGTTACCCGTGCCCGGTTTCATCTGGCTGGGCACCGTGCTGATCGGCTTGGCTATTGCGTTTCTCAATGTCTTGGTGCCGTCGCTTGTGAAGCGGGACTTTCCACTGCGGGTCAGCCAGGTTACCGGAAGCTACACCGCCACACAGGCTGCGTTCGCCGCGATCGGGGCTGCCGTCGTCGTGCCCGTGGCACAAATGTCTCCGGCGGGATGGCGGCTTGCCCTTGGAATCTGGGTGGGACTGGCTCTGATAGCGATGGCGGTGCTCTTGCCGTGGCTGCGCCGGCACAGGTTGGATACTCCGCGCGCCACCATGCCGGAGGCCCCTCACCGGTCGCCATGGGCCTCAGCCTTGGGTTGGCAGGTGACGATTTTCATGGGCCTGCAATCTATTGGCTTTTACGTTTTGATGGCGTGGCTCCCCTCCATCGAGCAAAGTCGCGGAATCCCTGCCACCACCGCGGGAGTTCACCTGTCAGTATTTTTGCTCATCAGCGTGTTCGCCAGTCTTGCCGCAGGAGGGATCATTCATCGAGGCGTGGACCAACGGTTCGTATCCTTCATGAGTGGGGCTCTCATGTTCGTGACGTTTCTCGGTCTGGCACTGGTGCCGGACCTCATCTTGTTGTGGATCCTTCTGGGAGCAATCGGGTGCGGGAGCCTCATTGTTATTGCTCTGTCGCTGTTCAGCCTCCGGACCGTCAATCACCTGCAGGCGGCGTCCCTGTCGGGCATGGCGCAGTCTGTCGGTTACGGTCTGGGCGCAGTCGGGCCGGTGATGTTCGGCGGCCTTCGCGATGTGAGCGGGGGTTGGACGCTTCCACTCATTGTCACCGCTGGCATCATGGCGGTTCTAGCTGGGACGGGTTTGCTCGTCGGACGTGACCACGTGATCCGCGGTACTGATTGACCGAAAGCCGACTACCGAAGCAGGGTCTCCCAGAGTGATGTGTCGTTCGTCCAGGCTCAGAACGCGTAGCGGATGCGGCAGTACGGCGCGATATCCCGAATCAGGGCAAGCAGTTGTCGAACATAGCCAGCCTTGCTCCCTGAGCGGTAGCGGACGTTGGTGAAGCCGTTGGACGAAACCTTCGATTCCTGCAGATCTGGGCGCCACAGCGCCTTCTCGGCCTGCGGATGCCACCCCAAATTCACCTCGTGTAGCCGCTCGTTGTGGGTCAGGAAAATGACTTCCGCCGCCAGTTGGGCTTTAGCGGCGGGCGTTAGCTTGGCATCAAGCTGGCGCAACAGTTCCTCCCAATCGCTGAGCCAGGTGTCTGTGATGATGACGGGGGAGAAGTTGACGTGTACCTCATACCCGGCCTCCACGAAGTCATTGATCGCAGCCATCCGTTCGGCCACAGGCGAGGTTCGGACGTCAATCGATTTCGCCAGCTCCGCGGGCATGAGGGAAAAGCGGATCCTGGTATGACCGCCGTGGTCCCACCCGAGCATCGCTGGGTTAACGTACTTGGTGGCGAAGGACAGCTTCGCGTTCGGCACATCGCGGAAGAGTGTGACGAGGTCCTCCACGTTATCGCTGATCAGCGCGTCGACTGAACAGTCGCTGTTTTCGCCGATGTCGTAGACCCAGAGTTCCGGGTCGCACTGGTTGGGCTCCAATTTCATGCCCTGTCGTGCGGCGTGCCGATCAAGCGCTCCTGCGATCTGCGAGATGTTCGCGAACACGGTTACCGGATTGCTGTATCCCTTGTGTCGGGATACGTAGCAGTAAGCGCATGCCATGGCGCAGCCGTTGGCCGTTGAGGGCGCAATGAAATCCGCTGACCGGCCGTTCGGCTTTACGGCCAACGATTTCTTGACCCCGAGTACCAGCGCTTCCGTCTTGATCCTGGACCAGCGGGGAACGTTGGTCTCATCACCGTGGAGGTCCGGTATGTTCCAGTGGTTGTCGACAAGCACAACTTCGGCTCCCGGCCATCGTTGGACAATCTCTTTCCCTCGTGGCAACTCCAATGCAGCGGGTTGGGCATAGATGCGACGGATCTGTAACAGCCGGTTGAACTCCATCACTCTATTCTCCCAAGGTGCCGAAGATGAGGGCACCGGTTATGCCGAAGGCCTCTTACGGCAGTCAACCGGGAAAGCATGGGGGACAGGAAGGGCATCCTACCGAAAGGACCGTCAAGGCGTTCGAGCGCCTTGACGGTCCCAGAGAGTGGTTACGAGCGTAAGCCACCTACCACCCGGCAACGGTGTTTTCAGTCAATTTGCGCCGTCAGGCCAGCAGCCTTGATTGCGGTCGACGCGGCGGCTTCGTCGTTGTCTGAGCTGTCCCCACTGATGCCGACCGCTCCCTGGATGGTGCCGTCATTGTCGCGCACCAGGACACCACCGGGCACTGGGATGAGTCGGCCACCCAGAGTGGCTGTCGCTGCGGCAATAAAGTACGCCTGTTGCTCGGCGCGCTCCATGATTGCCCGCGAACCCATTCCGAGGGCCAGCGCTCCGTACGCCTTACCCTGCGCGATCTCAAAGCGATTATTCGAGGCACCATCCTGGCGCGCAGCGGCGATGACGTGCCCGCCGGCGTCGAGCACGACGACGGTCAGCGGCTTGAAGTTCTGCTGCTGACCTGCCGCGAGGGCGTCGGCGATGATGGATTGGGCGGTTGTCAGTGTCAGGCTCATGATGACCTCGTTCGATTGTCGGCTTGCTTATGCAGGGCACGGCGGCGATGCAGAATGGGTTCGGTGTATCCGGATGGTTGAGCGGCGCCCTCTAGAACGAGTTCGCGGGCTGCCAGGAACGCCTCGGTATTGAACGCCGGGGACATCGGCACGTAGGCGGGGTCCGAGGCGTTCTGCTCGTCGACGACCACAGCCATTCGTTGCAGGGAAGCGTCGACCTCTTCCTCGGTTACGATGCCGTGCAGCACCCAGTTCGAGACGTGCTGGGAGCTGATGCGGCAGGTTGCGCGGTCTTCCATCAATGCTGTGCCATGGATGTCGGGAACCTTGGAGCACCCGACGCCGTCGTTCACCCAGCGCACGACGTATCCCAGGGTGCTCTGAATGTTGTTATCCAGCTCGCTACGTCGGTCATCCGCATTCCAGTCAGAGGGGTTACCGACCGGAATGGTGAGCAGTTGCCGCAGGGTCGAGCGACGCTTCCCGGCTATTTCAGCCTGCCGGGCATCCACATCGACTTGATGGTAATGCATAACGTGCAGGGTCGCGGCGGTCGGGGAGGGGACCCAGGCGCAGTCCGCGCCGGCAAGCGGGTGCGCAACCTTTTGCCTCAGCATGTCGCCCATATTGTCAGGGGCCGCCCACATGCCCTTACCGATTTGGGCCCGCCCGCTGAACCCGCACTCCAGGCCTATATCAACGTTCGCGTCCTCATAGGCCGCGATCCAGCTGGAGTTACGCATGTCGGCTTTGCGGACCATGGGGCCAGCGATCATCGAGGTATGGATTTCGTCGCCGGTGCGATCAAGGAATCCGGTGTTGATGAACGCGACACGGTCCCGCGCCTCCCAGATGCAAGCCTTCAGGTTGGTCGACGTACGGCGTTCTTCGTCCATGATGCCGATTTTCAGGGTAAGCGGTTCAAGGCCCAACACGGGCTCTACGGCCGCCAACAGTGCGCAGGCCACTGCGACTTCACCCGGACCGTGCATCTTCGGCTTGACGATGTACACCGATCCGGCCCGCGAGTTGCGCCCGGCGTGTGGGCCCCGCAGATCGTGTACGGAGCCAAGTCCAGTGAATAGGGCGTCGAGGATCTCCTCGGGCACCGGCGCTCCGGAAGAGTCCAGGACAGCATCACTGGTCATCAGGTGGCCTACCTGGCGGATGAGAAGCAGCGAGCGCCCGGGCAGCGTCAGCTCCGAGCCGTCGGATGCTGTGTAGGTGCGGTCGGAGTTGAGTCGCCGGGTATGTGTGCCTCCCTTTTGCGCAATCTCGGCAGTCAGGGTGCCCTGCATCAATTGCAGCCAATTGCGGTAGCCCAAGACCTTATCCCCGGCGTCGACCGCTGCTACGGAGTCTTCGAGGTCCATGATGGTTGTGATCGCTGACTCCAACACAATGTCCTTCACCCCAGCAGGGTCCCCTGAACCGATGGTATGGGTGCGGTCGATCAG
Source organism: Arthrobacter sp. TB 23 (assembly GCF_000294595.1). Taxonomy (NCBI): domain Bacteria; kingdom Bacillati; phylum Actinomycetota; class Actinomycetes; order Micrococcales; family Micrococcaceae; genus Arthrobacter; species Arthrobacter sp. TB 23. The sequence continues at coordinate 8,682 of NZ_ALPM01000008.1, forward strand.
GATTTCGACGTGAAGTCCGTGGTGTACCAGCAATACTGATTCGGGGGCGTCCGCGCTTCCCTGATAGCCCACCAGTTGCCCTGGGTCGGCCAGCCCCAGCGAACCATCTGGTGTCTCCGCGACGAGAGCGCCGTCTGCAATTCGGTAGGCGTTGACGTCAGCGTGGGATCCGCCCGCCAGACCAAGGTACTCATCCAGGAACTGCCGCCCACGTGCCACGACGGCGGCGCCACGGACTGGGTTATAGGCACCTGTCTGTTCGCGACCATCGCCGTCGTCAACTGCATCCGTGCCGTAGAGCGCGTCATAGAGTGAGCCCCATCGAGCGTTTGCTGCGTTGGCAGCGAACCGGGCATTCAGGAGCGGGACTACCAATTGAGGCCCGGACACGGTTGCGATCTCGGGGTCCACCCGGTCGGTCGTGATAGCGAAGTCTCCGGGCTCGTCGACCAGGTAACCGATTGAGCGGAGAAACGTCTCGTAGGCTTCCTCCTGCACGGGTTCCGCCCCTTGCGAGCGGTGAAACTCGTCAATTTGCTGCTGCATCCGGTCCCGGATGGCTAGCAGTTCCCCCACCTGGGGCGAGAAATCGGTGATGACCGCGGCCGCGCCAGCCCAAAAAGCTCCCTCTTCAATCCCCGTTCCAGGCAAAGCTTCGTCCCGGACGAAGTCATAAAGCTCCTCGGCGACGCTGAGGCCGTTGATCTCCAAATAGTTCGGCATAATGCCCGCCCCTTAGATTCTCGTAAGGTGGAAAAAGTTTACCAATATCAAAACCTAGCCAGCGCTGCTCCGCATGTCAATGCACAGCCCGACCTCCGGCTCTGCGTGAAGTTCACTAAACTGGAAGCAGTCAACGAAAAATGAAAGGGCAATGGCGGTGTCAGGCAGGATCAGGCTAAGGGCGATGCTCGATCTGTCGCGAACAGCCCTAACCTCTTTGGGGTTTGCCGCCATCATTGTCGCGATCCTCGCAATGCATGTGTGGATGGGCGGTCACGGCCCGTCCACGCACGGAGGTTCAACGTGGAGCGACGCGGCAGATGGTGCTGTGTTCTCTGCTAGTCCTATGACATTGGACACCGAATCCGCGACGGCTATGAGCGGGTCGCACCACGTCCAGGCGAATGCTGCCCCCGCCGCTTCTACGGACGGGAGCTCCGGCGAATCAGGGCAGGGCTGCGTGGGGTCATGCGGCAACGACAGCGCAGTCCTGGGAATGTGTCTCCTGGCGATCATCGTCGTCGCCATTCTGGGGTTCCTGATCCGTTCCGGCCGGTTCGTTCCCGGGTCGGTGCTCCTCCGCGGTCCGCCACTGATCCGTTTACGACCCCTATCGATCCCCGTTCCTTCACTGATCCAACTCTGTATCAGCCGGACATAAAACACCGGCACCTGCCTTTCTGGTGAGCGCAAAGGCTTCCAGCCAAAGGCATGCATGCCCGTCGAGGGCACCACTGCAGACTATTCATCAGATGAATTCACAAAGGATCAGATCATTATGAAGCGTTACCTCCCCATCGCAGGGCTGAGCGTCGCAGCCGTCATCACACTCGCGGGCTGCGTAAGCGACAACGACACGACTACCCCGGTGGCCGAGCCAACGACTTCCACCCAGGGAACTGCTTCCCCCACCGAATCCAGTGCTGTGGTGTCCGGCGAGCACAATCCCGCGGATGCCATGTTCGCCCAGATGATGATTCCTCACCACCAGCAGGCGGTGGAGATGAGCGAGATGATGCTTGCCAAAGACGACGTCAGCCCTGAGATTACCGATCTCGCCACCAGGATCAAGGCTGCGCAGGGTCCTGAGATCGA
>NZ_ALPM01000009.1:0-15781 GCF_000294595.1 Arthrobacter sp. TB 23
GGTGAATTCAATTGGTCGTCGCAACACCTCGATTATGGAGGTTCGCGATGGGACGCGGTGGAAAGCAGTTGCGGAAGGCTCCGGAGGGCGCGCGGCGGCAGTGGGCGGCGGATCGGGCGTTACGTCCGCCGATGCGTTCGCCGGGCAGGCCAGAGCCCTCTCGTGCGGTGCAGCGGGAGTTTTGGCGTTTGATCGCTACTGGGGTGACAACCGTCAAAGCTGCGGAGGCGCTCGGTGTGTCGTGGCCGGTCGCGTCGCGGTGGTTCCGTCACGCTGGCGGCATGCCGCCGATCAGTCTTGACGAGCCTACGGGCCGCTACTTGTCCTTCGCTGAGCGTGAGGAGATCTCGTTATTGCGAGCCCGGGAGGTCGGCGTGCGTGAAATCGCGCGGCGGCTTGGCCGCGACCCTGGAACGATCTCGCGCGAGTTGCGTCGCAACGCGGCTACGAGGAGCGGGAAGCATCTCTATCGGGCCTTGGTGGCGCAGTGGAAGGCGCAACAGGCTGCGAAGCGCCCGAAGACCGCGAAACTCGCGGACAATGCGAGGTTGCGTGAGTATGTTCAGGAACGGCTCGCTGGGGTCATCCGCCGGCACGACGGCACTGTCGTCGCTGGCCCTGCGACACCGGCCTGGAAGGGGCTGAACAAACCGCACCGGCAGGACAGGCGATGGTCGACAGCTTGGAGTCCGGAACAGATCTCCCACCGGCTCCGCGTCGATTTCCCGGATGATGAGTCGATGCGCATTAGTCACGAGGCCATCTACCAATCGCTGTTCATCGAGGGTCGTGGCGCGCTCAAGCGCGAGCTGGTCACCTGCCTGCGCACCGGCCGTGCGCTGCGGGAACCTCGAGCTCGATCGAAGAGTAAACCCCAAGGCCATGTCACCGCGGAGGTCCTCATTAGCGAACGCCCCGCCGAAGCCGAAGACCGTGCGGTACCGGGCCACTGGGAGGGTGATCTGATCATCGGAACCGGACGATCCGCGATCGGCACGGTCATCGAGCGCAGCAGCCGCTCCACAATCCTGGTACATCTGCCCAGGCTGGAAGGCTGGGCTGATAGACAGGCCGTGAAGAACGGGCCCTCGCTCGGTGGCTACGGTGCCGTGGCGATGAACGCCGGGCTTACGGTCTCGATGACCAAGCTGCCCGAACAGCTCCGCAAGACCCTCACGTGGGATCGAGGGAAAGAGCTCTCCGCACACGCCCAGTTCACTCTCAGCACTGGAACGAAGGTGTTCTTCGCCGATCCGCACTCACCCTGGCAGAGACCCACGAATGAGAACACCAACGGGCTGTTGCGCCAGTTTTTCCCGAAAGGCACTGACCTCTCCAGGTGGACTGCCGAGGACCTCGAAGCCATCGCTCTGACCTTGAACAACCGGCCCCGTAAAGTCCTCGACTGGAAAACCCCGGCTGAAGTCTTTGCCGAGCAGCTAAGCTCGCTCCAACAGCCCGGTGTTGCAACGACCGATTGAACTGGCCCAATACACCTCGATCCGTTACACCGACACCCTGACCCTGGAGGGCCTGCAGCCCTCGATCGGCAGCGTCGGCGACGCGTACGACAATGCCGCAGCTGAAACGGTCATGGGGCTATTCAAAAACGAGGCCGTCGCGAAGGGTTCACCGTTCCGCACCGGAGCCCTGAAAACCGAAACCGACGTCCAGGCAATCGTCTTCGAATGGGTCCACTGGTACAACAACGAACGCCTGCATTCCGCCTTGGATCACCAGACGCCAGAGGAATACGAGCAAACATATTATGATCTACAAGCCGGTCCGTCATCCGACGCCGCCGCCAACAAACAGGCGGCATGATTCCCGGGACGGTTCACCAATACTTTTGCTCTGTTCGAGACAATAAATTTACCGAACAATGGTTGAAATTCCGTTGACCAGCACTAGCCGTTATGTGATGCTTATTCCAGTCTTTGTGTACGTGTTTTAGCATGCTCGCAAGACAATGTTGCGAGCGTGTGACATCCGAAACGGAACCGTGTATCTCGGGTGCCGATAGGTTGTTTCCGTGAAGTGACTCCGGGTTCACATGCAGTGTGTGGGTCAGAACATTTCATTATGGAGGAGAAACAAATGGCACAGGGAACTGTGAAATGGTTCAACGCTGAAAAGGGCTTCGGCTTCATCACCCCGGATGACTCCGACGGCGATGTCTTTGTACATTACTCGGAGATCCAGACCGGTGGCTTCAAGACCCTCGACGAGAACCAGCGTGTTCAGTTCGAAATCGGTCAGGGCGCCAAGGGCCCCCAGGCTACCGGGGTTACCGCCCTCTAGCGACAAAGCTGTCCGCTAGACAGCAAGAGCTTTAACCACTGGGGACCTCCACGCAACTGCGTGGAGGTCCCCAGTGGTTAGACGCTATTCAAAGGAAGCGCTAGCGCCAGGTACCGATCCCGACAACCGGTCCCGCTTCAAGCCAGGATGACAGTCCGGCGTATACATCGAACTTCATGGCCAACAGCAATTCCTGACCCTCATAGTCCAGACATACCACCACCGCCCCGGGCTGAATCCTTCTCTTTTCAGCCTCGGTTGGCTGTCGCCATCCCTTGAGCTCCAGGGAACTGCGCAGGTAGCGGTAGCGGGGCCGCGGGCTCAGGGACGCCATCCTGAGCCATTCCAGGTGACGGTCCGTATAACGACAAACCCCCATCCGCCATCCCTCGGGAGGGAAGCAGATGGAGGCGTCGAAGGTGCCTAGCGCCCCGCGGAGCTGTAGGCGTCGCAGACCGAAGGCCAGAATGGCAAGCACCAGCAGCAGGAACACCGCTGCGAGCGTGATGAACGCTATACCGAGACCGTCCATCGCCGAATCTGTCAGCGAGTCTCCGCGGACACTGGGCCGCCGATCTTCGCGTTGTCGGCCACGATTACTACCCGGTTGCTGTCGACGGAGAAGAAACCACCGTCAACCGAAACCAGCAGTCGTTCGCCGGAGACAGGTTCAATTGCCATTTCGCCTTCAGCCAGGATGGCGAGCATCGGAGCGTGCCCAGGCAGGATGCCAATCTCGCCATCGCTGGTGCGCGCCCTGACCATGGTCGCCGCGCCGGACCACACAAAGTGATCCGCCGCGACGATTTCTACTTCGAGTTCAGCCATGAGAGCTACTTTCCGGTCTGCTCTTGGATCTTGGCCCACTGGCGCTCGACGTCGTCAAGACCGCCAATGTTGAAGAACGCCTGCTCAGCAATGTGGTCGAGGTCGCCGTTGGCGATGGCGTTGAAGCCTTCGATGGTGTCCTTGATGCTGACGGTGGAACCCTCAACACCGGTGAACTGCTTCGCCGTGTAGGTGTTCTGCGACAGGAACTGCTGGATACGGCGGGCCCGGGAGACAACAATCTTGTCTTCCTCGGACAGTTCGTCAACACCGAGGATAGCGATGATGTCCTGCAGTTCCTTGTTCTTCTGAAGGATCTGCTTGACGCGCACCGCAGTGTTGTAGTGATCGTGGCCAATGTACTGGGGATCGAGGATCCGCGAGGTCGATGTCAGCGGGTCGATCGCCGGGTACAGACCGCGGGACGCGATCTCACGCGACAGCTCGGTGGTCGCGTCGAGGTGCGCGAAGGTCGCAGCTGGTGCCGGGTCGGTGTAGTCATCCGCAGGCACGTACACGGCCTGCATCGACGTGATCGAGTGGCCCTTGGTTGAGGTGATGCGCTCCTGGAGGAGACCCATCTCGTCAGCAAGGTTTGGCTGGTAGCCCACCGCGGAAGGCATCCGGCCCAGCAGGGTCGACACCTCGGAACCGGCCTGGGTGAAGCGGAAGATGTTGTCAACAAACAACAGCACGTCCTGCTTCTGGACGTCCCTGAAGTACTCAGCCATGGTCAGGGCTGACAGGGCAACCCGGAGGCGCGTTCCTGGTGGCTCATCCATCTGGCCGAAGACCAGCGCGGTGTCCTTGAGGACCCCTGCTTCTTCCATTTCTACCCAGAGGTCGTTACCTTCACGGGTACGCTCGCCAACACCAGCGAACACCGAGGTGCCACCGAAGTTACGGGCCACACGGGTAATCATTTCCTGGATCAGCACCGTCTTGCCAACACCGGCGCCACCGAAGAGGCCAATCTTGCCACCCTTGATGTACGGGGTGAGCAGGTCGATGCTCTTGATGCCGGTTTCCAACATCTCGGTGGAACCCTCAAGCTGGGCGAATGCCGGCGGCTTGCGGTGGATGGGCCACCGTTCGGTGATCTCCAGCTGAGACTCCTCGACGTCGAGGGGCTTGCCCAGAACGTTGAAGATGTGACCCTTGACGACGTCGCCAACAGGTACCGAGATGGCGCTGCCGGTGTCGTGGACAACGGTTCCCCGGACCAGACCGTCGGTGGCCTGGAGCGAGATTGCACGCACCAGGTTGTCACCGAGGTGCTGTGAGGTCTCGAAGGTGATCATGTGCGTCTCACCATTGAGAGTGATCTCAGTGGTCAGCGCGTTGTAGATTGCGGGAATGGCGTCAGCCGGGAACTCGACGTCGACAACCGGGCCAATGACACGGGCGATTCGACCTGTGCCGCCGGATGCAACTGAGTCACTACCGTGCTCAATAGTCTGGGCAGTCATCTCTCTCACTTCACTTACGTAGATGGCGTGGGGCTAAGTCTAACTAGGGTGGAGCAGGTTCTGGAACTGGTCGATCGGGGCGAAGTCAGGATGCGCTGAGCGCGTCCGCACCTGCCACAATCTCCGACAGTTCCTGGGTGATCTCCGCCTGGCGCGCAGTGTTGCGGAGCCGGGTGTACTTCTTGATCAGGTCCGTTGCGTTGTCGCCTGCGGACTTCATTGCCCGCTGACGGGCGGCGAGTTCGCTCGCTGCGGCCTGCAACAAGGCCGCGAAGATCCGCGACTCGATATAGCGGGGAAGCAGTGCGTCCAGAACCATTTCGGGCTCCGGCTCGTACTCGTAGAGCGGCAACAGATCCGACTCGGACGCTGCTTCCTCTTCAACGACCTCAAGGGGAAGCAGGCGGATTACCGTAGGTTCCTGCAACACCATTGACTTGAAGCGGGTGTAAACCACGTGGATCTCGTCGACGCCGCCGTCGTCGAAGTCCGTACCGAACTCGGCGAGCAGTGCTTTGCCGATCTCGCGTGCCGTTTCGAAATCCGGCGCGTCAGTACCGCCGATCCACACGTTCTCGAATTTGCGGTCGCGGAAGTCGAAGTAGGCCTGCGCCTTCCGACCGACAAGGTAGGTTTTGACTTCCTTGCCTTCCTCCCGAAGCAGCTCGATCAGTGATTCGGCCTGCTTCAGCACGCTCGCTGAGTAGGATCCTGCGAGTCCGCGGTCCGAGGTCATCACGAGAACCGCCGATCGCCGAATCTGCTCCGGCTCGGTGGTAAGCGGGTGATCGATCTCTGACTGCGATGCCACTGCTGAGACGGCACGGGTGATCGCATTGGCATAGGGCAGGGACGAGGATACTCGTGCCCTTGCTTTGCCGATGCGAGAAGTCGCGATCAGCTCCATCGCCTTGAAGATCTTCCTCATCGACGTGGTCGACGTGATCTTCTGGCGGTAGACCCGGATCTGGGCTCCCATACATGTCCTTTCCTTCGTAGTCCACCTGGGGATTACGGCTAAGGCCGGGGGTGGTGCCGGGGCGCTTGACNCGCGCCCCGGCACCCGTTTCCCTAGCGCTTCTGCTTGACGATCTTCTCCTGGTCGACCTCGTCCTCGGAGAGGGCGCTGTACTCTTCGTGACCGGCTACCAGACCATCGTGGCCTTCGCCGAAGAATCCCTGCTTGAAGTCGTCGATCTGCTTCTTCAGCTCGTCAACGGTGGAGTCCTCAAGGAGGTTGGTCTCGGCCAGAGTGGTCAGGACCGACGACTTGTGCCGCAGGTGCTCGAGGAACTGGCCTTCGAACTTGCGGACGTCCTCAACCGGTACGTCGTCGAGGTAGCCGTTGGTGCCGGCCCAGATCGAAACAACCTGATCCTCTACGGGGAACGGTGCATACTGGCCCTGCTTGAGCAGTTCCATCAGGCGCGCCCCACGGGTCAGCTGCTGACGCGATGCTGCATCCAGGTCCGAGGCGAACATGGCGAACGCCTGCATGTCCCGGTACTGCGCGAGGTCCAGCTTCAACGTGCCCGAGACCTTCTTCATGGCCTTGACCTGTGCTGAACCACCCACCCGTGACACCGATACGCCGACATCCACTGCTGGACGCTGGTTGGCGTTGAAGAGGTCCGACTGCAGGAAGATCTGCCCATCGGTGATCGAGATGACGTTGGTCGGAATGAACGCCGAGACATCGTTGGCTTTGGTCTCGACGATCGGCAGACCGGTCATCGAACCCGCTCCGAGCTCGTCGGAGAGCTTCGCGCAACGCTCAAGCAGACGGGAGTGCAAGTAGAACACGTCGCCCGGGTAGGCTTCGCGTCCCGGTGGACGACGCAGCAACAGCGACACCGCGCGGTAGGCTTCAGCCTGCTTGGAAAGGTCATCGAAGATCACCAGTACGTGCTTGCCGGCATACATCCAGTGCTGGCCAATGGCCGAACCTGCATAGGGAGCCAGGTACTTGAAGCCTGAAGGATCGGAGGCAGGTGATGCAACGATCGTGGTGTACTCCAGGGCGCCCTTGTCTTCCAGGGTCTGGCGTACCGCAGCAATGGTGGAGGCCTTCTGTCCAATTGCGACGTAGATGCAGCGAACCTGCTTCTTGACATCGCCGGATTCCCAGTTGGCCTTCTGGTTGATGATGGTGTCTACCGCGATGGCGGTCTTACCGGTCTGGCGGTCACCGATGATCAGCTGGCGCTGGCCCCGGCCGATCGGGATCATGGCGTCGATCGCCTTGAGACCGGTCTGCATGGGTTCGTGCACCGACTTACGCTCAGTCACGCCGGGAGCCTGAAGCTCCAGTGCGCGGCGTGCTTCAGCCTTGATCTCGCCGAGATCGTCGATGGGCTGTCCCAAGGGGTCAACCACTCGGCCAAGGAAGGCGTCGCCCACTGGCACGGAGAGGATCTCCCCGGTGCGGTGGACTTCCTGGCCTTCTTCGATGCCGGTGAAATCACCGAGGACGACGACGCCGATTTCACGGGTGTCGAGGTTCTGGGCGAGGCCCAGAGTGCCATCTTCGAAACGCAGCAATTCATTGGCCATCACCGAAGGCAGACCCTCTACCTTGGCGATGCCATCGCTGGCGGTACTTACGCGGCCTACTTCAACGCGTTCGGCGTTGCCGGGCTCGTAGGATGCCGCAAACTCGTTCAACGCATTACGGACGTCTTCGGCGTTGATGGTCAATTCGGCCATCTGCAGTCCCTGCTCTCCTGTGTTGTGATCGCCGCTGCTTCACGGCGACCGGTGTGTGATTGAAGTCTGTTGTGTGTCTGGGATAGGACGGTTGCCCGGCCTACACCGCTAGCTTTCGCCGCAGTTCAGACAGCCTGGCGATTACCGTGGAGTCAACCACTTCATCGCCAACCTGGACGCGGACCCCGCCGATTAGCGACGGCTCCACTGTGACATTGGTCCTGAGCTCGCGACCGAACAGGGAATTGAGGCCCTGCTGCAACCGTGCGAACTGTTCATCGGTCAGCGGACGGGTAACGCTGACGTTCGCAATCCAGCGGTCGTGCCGTTTGGCCACGAGCTCTACGAACCGCTTCACCAAGTGAGTGGGCTTGATGCCGCGGGGCGCCTGAACTGCCTGACGCACCAACAGCTGCGCTTCGGCTCCGGCGTGTGGCACCAGTTTCAACGCGAGGTTTACCCTTGCGTCGACGGTTGCCTGCCGCTCGGACAGAGCGCGCTGCAATTCGTGGCTTGATTCAACGGTCCTGATGAAGTCGAAAAGGTCGTTTTCCAGACCCTCAAGACTCGTTGCACCATTGTCCCGGTTCTCCGCTACAGCAATTGCAGCGGTTGCGCCGAGGGTTTCCAGCGCGTCCCCGAGATCGCGGGCCACTGCCCAGCGCATGGAGACCAGATCCCTGACCACCGACGCTGTCTGCTCCGAGACCTTGCCAGCTACCAGGGTCGAAACCAGTGCGGCTTTATCCCTGCCTTCGCGGGAAGGATCGGTCAGCGCACGACGGAGACCGGCGTTGTTGTCGAGCATGTCGAGGACCCCGAAGAGTTCCTCGGCGAGCGACAGCGTTGCGCCGGGCAGACGGGTTTCTAGATCTTTGAGTGCCGTTGCCAGGGACTGGCTGGATACACCTGCCATTACTTCGATGCACCTGCGCTCTGAGTTTCGAGGTCGGCCAGGAAGCGATCGACTACCCGCGCGGACCGCTGATCATCAGAGAGCGACTCCCCGACGATGCGGCTGGCGAGGTCGGTTGCCAGCGTGCCAACTTCGGCGCGCAGTGACACAACAGCTGCCTGACGTTCTGCTTCAATCTGGACGTGTGCCTGCTCGGTGATACGAGCTGACTCAGCCCCGGCCTTTTCCTTCAGTTCCGCGAGGATCTGCGCACCTTCGGCGCGTGCTTCCTCACGGATGCGGTTGGCTTCAGTGCGTGCATCCACCAGCTGCTGCTTGTATTCGTCAAGCGCTGCGTTTGCTTCAGCCTGTGCTGCTTCAGCCTTGGCAATGCCACCTTCGATGGCTGCAGTCCGCTCTGCGAACGTCTTCTCAAACGCCGGCATCACGAACTTGATGACGATGAACATCAGCACCGCGAAGCCCACCAACGTAACGAGCAGTTCCCACAGATTCGGGACCAGAGGACTTGTGCCCTCTTCTGCCGCCATTATCGCTGCGTTAAGCATGTTTCACCCGTCTTTCTTTAGCTAGTCTATGGACCGTAGCGGACGCGTAATTACGCGCCGATAACGAACGCGAAGACCAAGCCGAGGATGGCGAGTGCTTCAGTCAATGCCAGTCCGAGGAAGGCGATGGGCTGGAGGACCCGCTGGGCTTCTGGCTGACGCGCTACACCGTTGATGTATGCGGCGAAGACGAGTCCTACACCGATACCACCACCAATTGCGGAGAGACCGTATCCAACGAGGTTGAGGCTACCCTGTACTTCCATTGTGTTCCTTTCAAGATGCCGCTTGCTGCGACAGGTTGTTTGGGATCATCCCCGACGGGGAAGTCTGTATGTGTTAGTCGTGAAATTTAGGCTAGTCGTGAGGACTAGTGAGCATCGGCGTGGAGTGCGCCTTCGATGTAGATGGCTGCCAGCAGTGTGAACACGTACGCCTGGAGGATCATGATCAGCACCTCAAGCATGTACATGGAGACGGCTCCCACGAGTACCAGCACGCTCGTACCCTGCAGCAGGATGTTTCCCGTCAGCACCATGTATTCAATGGCCGAACCGGCCAGGGTGATGATGAGGTGACCTGCCAGCATTGTGGCGAAGAGTCGGAGTGAGTGGGTCACCGGCCGGACGAGGAAGTTCGAGATGATCTCGATGGGTACCACGATCGGCAGGATGTACCAGGGAACTCCTGACGGGACAACTGCCAGTTTGAAGTAACGCAGTCCGTGCTTCTTGATACCAATGCCAACCCAGAGGAGGTAGAAAATCGCCGCAATGGCGTAGGCGCTACCTGGATGGGAGAAGCTCGGCAGCTGAAGGAACGGAATGGCGCCGAAAATGTTGTTCACGAGGACGAAGAAGAATGCGGTGAAGAGCCACGGCACATACTTCATGAAGTCCTTGCCGCCGATAATGTCCTTACCGATGGAGTTCCTGACGAATCCGTAAGCGGACTCCCCCAGGAACTGCATTTTGCCGGGGACCAGCTTTCCCTTGCGGGAGGCAATGATGAAGAAGATGGCAATAAAGATGACTGACAGGATGATCATCAGCATCTGCTTGCCGAAGCCACCCTCGAACCAGACGCCGTATTCACCGCCCCACGGGAAAATATCCCGGTAGTGGGTGTCGTCAATTGTGGGGGCTATGAAACCCTCATCCGTTGTAGTGGCCGGGAGCGCAAGCGCGATCAACGCGTTTCCTCTCTGCAGTGTCCATCGTTGGGCAGGTTCTGATCGGGCATGGATTTACTGCTCCGACACATTAAGTTTTCGACATTCACTTAGGGTTCTCCCCAGCCTTCCCGCCACTGTCCCGCGGCGTCGAACCGGGATCAGCTGGTGTAGCGCGGGTGAGGTTATGCATATGGGAGAGGTAGAAACCCCCGACTGCACCCAAGAGACCTCCAACGAGCACTATCCATTGTGTTCCCAGGAGGTTGTCCAGCCCCCACCCTATCAAACTCCAGACGAGTATCCCGCCAATAATATAGCTAAAGACTGCTATCCCAGCGTTGTATCCGCCCTCGCCGTAGGGGCCTCTGACGTCGTCGCTGGCGTCGGCTCGGGAGGCGCCCTGCTGGGGGTCCTGAGGATGGGTTTCAGCCACGGTCGAACTCATTTCCTGGTACCGGCGCTGTCGGCGCGGGGTCGTTGTAGAGCTGGTGCCGGGCCTTGGAGAAGACGTAGAGCTCCACCGTCTGCCACAGGATCACAGTTCCCACCGCTCCCCCGAAGAACCAGTTCGCCTCAAGCCAGGGTGGAGTGCCGAACACGAAGAGGACAACCGCGAACCCAACGACCTTGATGGCATAGGTTACGGCGAAGAGGCCAATCGCGCCTGAGGGGTTGTTGCGGCCGGCGAAGTGACCGACCGCGAGGCTGATGCCGAAGAAAGCGACGACGACCGCGAACCCGAACAGCGCGCTCAAGGCAGCGCCCGGGCCAGTGACGAAAGCCGCGACCGCAGCAGTCACAGCAATGGCTGAGGTAGTGACCAGAACGCATTTTTTCAGAATTCCCAACCACAGGGATCCCGAAGGATCAGCGGCGGGATGGGCAGTGCCTCGACGGGCACCGACGCCCGAGGCGTCAGGTGTGCTCATAGGGAATCCATCCGTAGATTCGATGTGAGGGAAGTCCCCGACTCAGGCCACGGGATGAATGCCGCGGACTGCGGTTCAATTCTACCGTACATAGAAATCGCTCCGTGCTGGCTGAAGAGGTAGGAACCTACGGTACGCGGGTGGCCCGCGCCCGTCCGGCAAAGATTCGCGGGGAATACAGATAAAGGGTCACTACTGCTGCGGCGAGGAGCGAGAAGGCGACCGCTCCGAGCGGCGATGCCGTCGCGGCAACAAATCCGGCGGCTCCGGTAAGCACCGATGCGCCGGTAACGACCAGCGCCGCCTGCACATGGGTCAGACCCACATCGGTGAGGCGTTGGTAGACATGCTCCCGGTGGGAGGCGTACCAACGGTCACCGGCCCGGACCCGGCGCAGGAACGTAGTAAAGGTGTCAGCGAGGTAGATCAGCACCGGCGAGAGCAGATACTCGAGGTACACGCCCGCGAGCAGGCCTGTCACCGCAATGGCTGCGATCGATGCGCCGAGCAGATAGCTCCCGACGTCGCCGAGGAAGACAAATCCCCTGCCCAGATTCCAGGGCAGGAACCCGGCGAATGCTGCCGCGACGACCAGGCCTGCGACGACCAGCCACAGCTGGCTGTTGAGGACCCCGGCCACGGCGTAGAACACTCCGACTGCTACCCCGTGCAGGCCGGAGATCCCGTTGATTCCGTCCATAAAGTTGGCTGCGTTGACGTAGGCCGCCACCGCCAGTGCGCCGACGGGGACCCACCAGAAGCTTTGGCCAATGGTCCACGCCAGGGCTGCTGTGCCCAGCGCGCCGATCGCCAGCTGCAGCACCGCACGCACCTGGATCGAGATGCCGCGGTAGTCTTCGACCCAGCCGAGCAGCGCCGCTGCCGAAAGCATCCCCAGGATAATCAGGATCAGCGACCGGTCAACAGCTACCAGGCCGGTAGCAAGAGAAAGGATCAGACCCGCCGCGATTCCCACCGCAACGGTGATACCCACCCCCCGAATGACCACTGTGGTGTGGGAGGAGCGTTCATTGGGGATGTCCAGCACGCCCAGCTTTTCCAGCAGGGGTTTGAGGACAAAAGGCAGCACTGCACTGAGCACTAGGGCGGCCCCGACCACCACCGCCAGCTGCACGCTATACACCTTCGATTCCGCCCTTGCGCTTCCAGTCGACCAGGTTCAGATGCACCGGGTCCAGTGTTGACACTGACGTGTGGGAAATCTTGGGATGCAGGGGCCGCGCGCCGTCTTCGCCGAACCCCACCAGTTCCTCATGCAGCTTCTCCCCCGGTCTCAGCCCGGTGAATACCACTTCGATGTCCTTCCCGGACATGGCAATCATTCGCTGGGCGACGTCGAGAATTTTGACTGCCTCGCCCATATCCAGAATGAGTACCTCGCCTGGGCGTCCGATCGCCCCGGCCTGGATGACCAGCTGACATGCCTCGGGGATGGTCATGAAAAAGCGAGTGACCTCCGGGTCAGTCACAGTGATCGGTCCACCGACCCTGATCTGCTCGGTAAAGAGGGGCAGCATCGAACCTCTGCTCCCAATGACATTTCCGAACCGGACGGACACGTAGCTGTTTGCGGTCTGGCTGGCCTGCCAGGCGGTGAGCTTCTCGGCCACCCGTTTGGAATGTCCGAGCACACTTGTGGGGTTCGCGGCTTTGTCGGTCGAGATGTTGACAAAGTGCTTCACCCCCGCTGCCTTGGCCGCATTGAGCACATTCTGCGTGCCCAGCACGTTGGTCTTCCAGGCTTCCTCCGGGTACTGCTCCAGCAGTGACACATGTTTGAGCGCTGCTGCGTGGAACACCACCTCGGGCCGGCGCTCCTCGAAAATCCCGAGCAGCGTATCCGCGTCGCGGATATCGGCCAGTACCGTGTCTCTGCCGGTGAGCAGGCCGCGGCCCGTCATCGACAGCTGGGTGGTTTGCAGCCCGGTTTCGTCGCGGTCCAACATGATCAGTTCGGCTGGGCTGAACTGCGCGAGCTGACGGCACAGTTCGGACCCGATAGACCCGCCCGCTCCGGTGACCAGAATCTTTTGCCCCGTGATGTAACCTGCCACCTCATCTGCATGGATATCCACGGGCCGACGGCCGATCAGGTCTTCGACCGCAACTTCCCGGAAATCGGAGAATCCAGCACCGGATCCTCCGGTGGCCAGCATGTCGCGCAGCGGTGGGAGGACCAGAACCTTGATATTCATCCCAGCCACCAGGTCCGACACCTTGCGCACCTGCGCCGCCTCGACATCAGCGAAGGCGATCACCAGGACTGAGGCGCGGGTGCGGGCGATGATGCCGGGGAGGTCTTCCAGCCGACCCAGTACAGGCACCGTCGCCAGCCTGAGATGCTTCTTCGCCGGGTCGTCGTCGATCAGGCCCACCGGGAAATACGGGGATTCGCGGTCCTGGATCATCCGGCCGACAAGGGACCCGCCGAGGAACCCTGCGCCGTAGATCAGGGTCCGCTGTGCGTCTTCGCCGGGTTTGGCTTTGCTCTCCACGAACATGCGCTTGAGATAGCGGGTCGAGGCCATGAACATGCAGGCGAAGGGGAAAGCAATGATGCCGATACTGCGGGGGATCTCAATAATGGAGAAGAACACCACACTGACCAGCAGGAGGATCACCGACACGATGACGGTCACGATGACCAGCAGCTTGGCTTCGTGGAAGCTGCCGAAGCTGTACCGGCCCCGGTACAGGGCAAAACTCAGGCCGACCGCGAGCTGGGCGACAAGCGCCACAGCGCAGAACACGACTACCCCGGTCATATTGATCTGGTTGATCAGCAGTTCATACCGAAGCACCAGGGCCAGAAGAATTGCGACAATCCAGGCGACTGAGTCGAAAATATACTGTGACCAGAGCCAGATTGCTGGCTTCTCCGATCGGGGCGTGGTGCGGTGTCCGGACCCGTCCCGGGCTGGATCCACGCTGTCAGCGAGTTTCATGGTTCCTAACAACGGCTCGGCGAATGTTCAAACGTGCGCTGAGAGTCCTCACGGCAGAATCTCAGCCCGTGCTGGTGTAATAGACTCTCTCTACCCGAGAATACTAACCGCACTACCCGGCCCTGACCGCCTTCGAGGCGTGTTGTGAGTGGACCGGAAAGGACTGTTTTGCAGGATACCGTGGCCGTTGCGGCAGTAACTTTTGACCGCCCCGACGACCTCCGTACCCTCCTGCTGGCGTTGTCCCAACAGAGTGTGCCGCTCACATCGGTTGCATTGGTCGATTCCGGGACGCAGGATATCGAAGGCATTGCCCGCGAATCCGATGCACCCGTGAACTACATCCGTTCCCTGAGCAACCTGGGCGGCGCCGGTGGTTTTTCCCTGGCGATCCTCTCCGCCATGGCCAGTGGTGCCGAGTGGGTCTGGATCATGGACGACGACGCCCACCCCGAGGACCCCGAGGCGCTTGGGACTCTATTGGCGGCCGCCAAAGCCGAGGGACTCGACGTCGTCGTGCCCCTGATCGTGGCACCCGGCGAACCGACCAGGCTGTCCTTCCCGTTCCGGGTGGCGGGGCGATCGGTGCATGACCGGGCCGAGGTCGAGAAGCTGGGGATCATCAAGGATGTTGGCCAGTTTTTCAATGGTGCGCTGATTCGAACTGACGTTTTTTTCAGGGTGGGGCTCCCCGACCTGCGACTGTTCATCCGCGGTGATGAGACAGACTTCATGCTGCGCCTTCGTCGGGCCGGGATCCCCTTCGGCACCGTGACGACAGTCGCCCTCAGCCATCCCCCCGGGTGGGCCGAGACGCAGCAGGTGCTCGGTGACCGGCTGCATGTCCTGGTGCCCGAGACCGCCTTCAAACGCTACTTCTATTACCGCAACCGCGGGTACCTCACCCGCCGGTATCTGCGGGTCAAATCGCTGGTCGCTGATGGGGTGGGGTACCCGCTATATTTCCTGAAGCACCGCGACCTCCGAGGATTCGCTGAGTGGTTCAAGGCCTATTCCACCGGTGTTCGCGGGCGTGGCTTCGGGCCACCGTCGGATCAGGGCTACTGAGGTGGCTTCCTCCGCCACGGCGGTGACGGTGGTTGTCACCACCTTCAACCGCGCCGGTTACCTGCGCGTCCTGCTGGAAACGATCGCACGCCTGGATCCCGCACCGAGCAGCGTCATCGTCGTCAATAACGCGAGCACTGACAACACCGACGAGGTGATCGCATCCGCGAACCTTCCCATGCCGTTGATCCATCATCGGTTGCGGAAAAACGTTGGCGGGTCCGGTGGTTTCTCGGTTGGGGCTGAGCGGGCCCTCGCCGAGGGTGCCGAATGGCTGTGGCTGATGGACGACGACGTCGAAGCCCTGCCTGGTGCGATCGCCGCGTTTCAGCCCTGGATGGGAACCTATCGGTGCCTTCACGGCCGCCGCTACGACCACTCCGGCAAGCCGTTTTTCTGGCAGCACCACTTCAATGCGTTCCTTGGCGTGCACTTCCCGGTCCGCGGCAACGTGTTCAGGCACCGTCCGGTGTTCCACACCAATGTTGGGTGTTTCGAGGGGATGCTGGTGCACGCCGATGTGGTGCGCCGCGTTGGGCTACCGGATCCACGGTTTTTCCTCAACGGAGACGACACCACCTACGGTTGGCTGATCGCCCAGTCCGAACCGGTCGCCTATATCAATGAATATGTCCTGAAGAAGGCCAGACCGCAGAAGCAGATCGACCTTGGCGTGCGCCACCTGAATGACTCCAACGACCTGGGCCGCTACTGCGGCATGCGGAACCGTGGCCACCTGGCGCGGTACCTGCGCGTCAATGGCAGGTTCAACCGTTGGGGGTTTGGCCTGGGAACCCTCCTGACTGCGGCCAAGGAAGTGCTCCGGCTGGTGGCTGTCGAGCACTCCCTGTCCGGTCTCGCTCCCCTGTGGCGGGG
>NZ_ALPM01000010.1:0-9779 GCF_000294595.1 Arthrobacter sp. TB 23
GGTGAATTCAATTGGTCGTCGCAACACCTCGATTATGGAGGTTCGCGATGGGACGCGGTGGAAAGCAGTTGCGGAAGGCTCCGGAGGGCGCGCGGCGGCAGTGGGCGGCGGATCGGGCGTTACGTCCGCCGATGCGTTCGCCGGGCAGGCCAGAGCCCTCTCGTGCGGTGCAGCGGGAGTTTTGGCGTTTGATCGCTACTGGGGTGACAACCGTCAAAGCTGCGGAGGCGCTCGGTGTGTCGTGGCCGGTCGCGTCGCGGTGGTTCCGTCACGCTGGCGGCATGCCGCCGATCAGTCTTGACGAGCCTACGGGCCGCTACTTGTCCTTCGCTGAGCGTGAGGAGATCTCGTTATTGCGAGCCCGGGAGGTCGGCGTGCGTGAAATCGCGCGGCGGCTTGGCCGCGACCCTGGAACGATCTCGCGCGAGTTGCGTCGCAACGCGGCTACGAGGAGCGGGAAGCATCTCTATCGGGCCTTGGTGGCGCAGTGGAAGGCGCAACAGGCTGCGAAGCGCCCGAAGACCGCGAAACTCGCGGACAATGCGAGGTTGCGTGAGTATGTTCAGGAACGGCTCGCTGGGGTCATCCGCCGGCACGACGGCACTGTCGTCGCTGGCCCTGCGACACCGGCCTGGAAGGGGCTGAACAAACCGCACCGGCAGGACAGGCGATGGTCGACAGCTTGGAGTCCGGAACAGATCTCCCACCGGCTCCGCGTCGATTTCCCGGATGATGAGTCGATGCGCATTAGTCACGAGGCCATCTACCAATCGCTGTTCATCGAGGGTCGTGGCGCGCTCAAGCGCGAGCTGGTCACCTGCCTGCGCACCGGCCGTGCGCTGCGGGAACCTCGAGCTCGATCGAAGAGTAAACCCCAAGGCCATGTCACCGCGGAGGTCCTCATTAGCGAACGCCCCGCCGAAGCCGAAGACCGTGCGGTACCGGGCCACTGGGAGGGTGATCTGATCATCGGAACCGGACGATCCGCGATCGGCACGGTCATCGAGCGCAGCAGCCGCTCCACAATCCTGGTACATCTGCCCAGGCTGGAAGGCTGGGCTGATAGACAGGCCGTGAAGAACGGGCCCTCGCTCGGTGGCTACGGTGCCGTGGCGATGAACGCCGGGCTTACGGTCTCGATGACCAAGCTGCCCGAACAGCTCCGCAAGACCCTCACGTGGGATCGAGGGAAAGAGCTCTCCGCACACGCCCAGTTCACTCTCAGCACTGGAACGAAGGTGTTCTTCGCCGATCCGCACTCACCCTGGCAGAGACCCACGAATGAGAACACCAACGGGCTGTTGCGCCAGTTTTTCCCGAAAGGCACTGACCTCTCCAGGTGGACTGCCGAGGACCTCGAAGCCATCGCTCTGACCTTGAACAACCGGCCCCGTAAAGTCCTCGACTGGAAAACCCCGGCTGAAGTCTTTGCCGAGCAGCTAAGCTCGCTCCAACAGCCCGGTGTTGCAACGACCGATTGAACTGGCCCAATTTCGATCCAACGCCTTCATACGTGCGTTGAAGGGCGGCGGGCTCACTGGATCGATGGGCCGGGTCGGCGCGTGCGCTGATAATGCCGCGATGGAATCGTTCTTCTCGCTCCTGCAAAAGAACGTGCTGGACAGTCAGCGGTGGTCCACTCGAGCTGGTCTGCGCTTGGCCATCGTGACCTGGATCGAGAAGACCTACCACCGGAAACGCCGCCAACGCAGGCTAGGGAAACTAACACCCGTCGAGTTTGAGATACTAAACACCGGCCTCAAAGCCGCCTGACAACACTAGACCCCGAGAGTCAACCAAATCCGGGGCAGTCCCATAGCCTATGTAGAGTTCGAGCTCAACTACGGCGTCTAGTCTCTAGATGGCAGAAGACCCGCACGGATCACCGTGCGGGTCTTCTTTTTGCCCAAAACCTGCGGCGATTCAGTAGGATGCTTCGTCGAGAGATGTGAGCACCATGACGGCGTCCCGCACCGCTGTACTGACCCTCGTGGCAGCTTCGATACCGACCGCTCCAACCACAGCGAGCAGCGACCGACCACCAGATTGCGGCATTGCACTGTTGTCAATCATCACGAGCATCCTCCCTGACGGTTCATACCTGATATCAAAAGGTAACGGGTGATGCTGGTGGAACTCCGCAAGCTGCCTCCGCGAATCCTGAACCGTGTCGCGGGTACGGAGGTCTAACGCTTCCCGTATTTGGTGTGCACGGCCTGACGGGTCGCCCCAAGGGGCTGGGTATTTCACCGCTATTCCCAGTGGCCGGGCACGGTCACTGGGATTGCCTGGACAATCCCAGTGACGGAGCCTGACCAGCGGGAAACTCCGTCGGCTGGAACCGAAAAAGGACCCGGAGTGTGCCTCAGTAGCCGTAGAAGGACCGCTCGAAGATGGCCCGGCTGCGACGGGTGAGCCGCAGGTAGTCCTCTTCCAGTAACGCACCCATCCCGGGGCCGTAACCACACCAGCGGGCCACCGCCTCCAGGTCACGGCGCGACGACGGCAACAGGTCTGATGCCTTGCCGCTCCAGATCACGTTCGCGGCCCGCACCCGGCTCGAGAGGCACCAGCTTTGACGCAGCGTGAGCACGTCGGAGGCGGACAGTAGCTCGGCAGCCTCGATCGCGTCCATTGCCGCAAGGGTCGAGGTGGTCTTCAGGGCATCATTCGCGTGAGCGTGCTGAAGTTGCAGCAGCTGCACCAGCCATTCGACGTCGCTCAGCCCTCCCCTACCGAGCTTCAGGTGCCGCGACGGGTCGGCTCCCCGCGGCAGCCGCTCCGATTCCATCCGGGCCTTGATCCGGCGAATCTCCCGCACCCCCTGGCCCGAGATGGTCTCCGGGTAGCGGATGGGGTCGATCAGTTCGGTGAATGCTGCGGCGAGGTCATCGCTTCCTGCGATGGGCAGGGCACGCAGCAGGGCCTGCGACTCCCAGACCAGCGACCACCGCCGGTAATACTCGCGGAAGGACTCAAGCGACCGCACCATCGGACCCTGTTTCCCCTCGGGGCGCAGGTCGGCGTCGATTTCCAGGACCCGCTCCGCCTGGATTGCCGGAGAGCAGGGCTGCTGCAGCAGCGCCGACAGTTGGCTGACGATCCGCTCCGCCTGCCCCTGAGCCGCCGCCTCGCTCGCCCCCTGACGGGCACGGTGCACGTACATCACGTCGGCGTCCGACCCGTAGGTGATCTCGCGGCCGCCCTGCCGCCCCATTGCCACGACGACGACGTCGGTCAGCGGCTCCTCGTTCGCTAAGACAGCACCCTCTGCGACATGCAGCGCGCCGAGGATCGCTGCCCGGTCAGTCGCGGACAAGGCGGCCCCTACCGAGGCCTGATCCAGCAACCCTGAGCTGTCGGCGATGGCGATGCGCAGCAGCTCCCGGCGGCGGATCAACCGGATCAGCCGCATCGCTTCGCGGGGTTCGGGGTGCCGGGACATTTTTGACTGGATTTCTGTCCACTGGGCTTCGAACCCGACCGGGATCAGGTCCTTGTCGTTGCCGAGCCATTTGGTGGATTCCGGTGACACTTCCAGCAGGTCGGCGATGAACCGGCTACTGGAGAGGATGTGGCATAGCCGTTCAGCTGCCGCCTTGGAATCACGGAGCATGCCAAGGTACCAGTGAGTCTGACCGAGGCCCTCGCTGAGCCGCCGGAAGGCCAGCAGGCCCGCGTCGGGGTCCACCCCATCGGCCAGCCAGCCGAGGAGGACCGGCAGCAGGTTGCGTTGCAGCGCCGACCGCCGGCTCAGACCCGAGGTGAGTGCCTCGATGTGACGCATCGCGACTTTGGGGTCCAGGTAGCCCAGGGCGGCGAGCCGCGCCCGGGCTGCCTCGGGGGTCAGCTTGACCTCGTCGATGCTGAGATTCGCGGCAGTATTCAGCAGCGGACGGTAAAAGATGTTCTCGTGCAGGCCCCGCACGAGGCGCTTGGTCTGCTGCCACTGTTCAATCAGGGCTGCCGCGGCCGGGCGGGTGGTGCTTTGGGCGCCCTGGGATGACATGGCGAGGGCCCGTCGCGACGCGTCGTCCTCGGGCATCAGGTGCGTGCGGCGCATATTGACGAGCTGGATCCGGTGCTCGAGCACCCGCAGGTAGCGGTACGACTCGTCGAACGCCCTGGCGTCGGTCCTACCGATATAGCCTGCGGCGCTGAGCGCGGCGATGGCCGAGGTCGTGTCACGGATCCGGATCGACTCGTCGGCCTTGCCATGCACCAGCTGGAGCAGCTGGACGGTGAATTCGACGTCCCGGAGGCCGCCGGGGCCGAGCTTGAGCTGACGCTCCGCCTCATGGGACGGGATGTTGTCGGTGACCCGGCGGCGCATGGCCTGCACCGAGTCGACGAAGCCTTCACGCTCCGAGGAGTTCCAGACCAGCGGCGCGACTGACTCCTCGTAGCGACGCCCCAGATCGGCGTCGCCAGCGATGGTCCGGGCCTTCAGCAGTGCCTGGAACTCCCAACTCTGGGCCCACCGGGCGTAGTAGGACAGGTGGGAATCGAGGGTCCTCACCAGTGGGCCTTCGCGCCCCTCGGGCCGCAGGTTGGCGTCCACCTCCCACAGCCCGGGCTCAATCCCGCTTGACGTAATAGCCCGGGAAATTCCGGAGGCCAGCGACGTCCCAATCCGGACGGCAAGCTCCTCGGCGAGGTCTGGTGCCTCAATCACGTAGATGACGTCGACGTCGGAAATGTAGTTCAGCTCTCCCGCACCACACTTGCCCATCCCCATTACCGCGAGGCGCACCGATGCTATGTCAGCGGCCGAGAAGCTGTCAGCCAGTTCCGCCCGTGAAACAGCCAGCGCTGCCTCAACCGCTGCGGCTGCCAGATCAGCCAGCTCCTTGCCGACGGTCGGCAGATAGTCCACCGGCGACGCCGAGCACAGGTCCCTGACCGCCAGTTCCACCAGGTGACGGCGGTAGCGTGCCCGCAGCAGCGCATACGATTCCTTGCCACCCCCGGCCGCGACGGGTGTGCCCGACGACGGATCGGCGCCGACCGACTCGAGCAGCGAAGACCGCAACAGTTCCGCTGACACCCCGCCGGGATTCCGGCTAGGGCTGACCTTGACGGTGTCCAGGTGCTCGGGTCGCCGCATCAGGAATTCGGCAAGGGCCTCCGAGGCGCCGAGCAACCTGAAGAGCGGCTCGCTGCCCACACCGCCGTCGGCCACCACGGCCGCAAGATCAGGTTGTACCGCCAAGAGCCGGACCAGGGATTGCAGCGCCAGATCGGGGTTGGCTGAGCGCGCCAACCCGCCGAACAGCGCTGCCTCCGGAATGTCCCGCAATTCGGGCGCGTCCAGAAAGCGGGAGCTTTTTTCGAGGTCGGTGAAACCCCGGCTGATGAGTTGGCGGTTGAGGCTCATGGCGGGCGCCAGTTTAGAGGATCCCGAGGTTACGGCGCAGCTCGTAGGGCGTGACCTGGATGCGGTAATCATGCCATTCGGCCCGCTTGTTCCGCAGGAAGTTCTCGTAGACCTGCTCGCCCAGGATTCCCGCCACGAGTTCCGAGTCCTCCATGACCCGGATGGCGTCATGCAGGCTCGCTGGCAACGGGTCGTGGCCCATGGCGCGCCGTTCGGTGGCGGTCAGACTCCAGACGTCGTCCTCGGCACCCGGTGGCAGCTCGTAACCTTCCTCGATACCCTTCAGACCCGCACCGAGCAGCACCGAGTAGGCGAGGTACGGATTGCTGGCCGAATCGATGCCGCGATATTCGATGCGGGCTGACTGGCCCTTGTTGGGCTTGTACAGGGGAACGCGGACCAGGGCTGACCGGTTGTTGTGGCCCCAGGAGAGGTAGCTTGGGGCCTCTCCCCCGCCCCAGAGGCGCTTGTAGGAGTTCACGAACTGGTTGGTGACGGCAGTGAATTCCGGTGCATGCTTGAGGATGCCGGCAATGAACTGGCGTGCTGTCTTGGACAGCTGGAACTCGGCGCCCGCTTCGTAGAACGCGTTGGCGTCGCCCTCGAACAGGGAGAAGTGGGTGTGCATCCCGGAGCCGGGGTGGTCGGAGAACGGCTTCGGCATGAAGGTGGCATAGCTGTCCTGGGTCAGCGCCACCTCCTTGATGATGGTTCTGAAGGTCATGATGTTGTCGGCGGTCTGCAGCGCGTCGGCGTAGCGCAGATCGATTTCGTTCTGGCCGGGACCGGCCTCGTGGTGACTGAACTCCACCGAGATGCCCACCGATTCGAGCATCGCGACGGCGGTGCGCCGGAAGTCCTGCGCCACGCCACCGGGAACATGGTCGAAGTAGCCGGCCTGGTCCACGGGCACAGGCTGTCCATCTGGTCCCAGCTCGTCGGATTTGAGCAGGTAGAACTCAATCTCGGGGTGGGTGTAGCAGGTGAACCCCATATCGGAGGCTTTCGCGAGCGTCCTTTTCAGGACGCCGCGCGGATCGGCGGTGGACGGCATGCCATCGGGGGTGAGAATGTCGCAAAACATCCGCGATGTGGGTTCTTTCTCTCCACGCCACGGCAGGATCTGGAAGGTCGAAGGATCAGGCTGTGCCAGCATGTCGGACTCGAAGACGCGGGCCAGCCCTTCAATGGACGAACCGTCGAACCCCAGGCCCTCCTCGAATGCGCCCTCCACCTCGGCCGGAGCCAATGCCACCGACTTCAGGGAACCCACAACGTCGGTGAACCACAGCCGCACAAACCGCACATCGCGTTCCTCGATGGTACGCAGTACAAATTCCTGCTGCCGGTCCATAGCTACCCTCTTTCATGCTGTCGGTGTGTGTCCCGGGTGTCATCATGAGTGTCGGTCCACCAGTTCACTCTACTGATACTCACGCATTGTTAAGCCCGCGTGCCACCCGGGCTTCTGAAGTAGGCTCGACATATGACTTCAGCAGAGATTCCAGCGCCCTACGGCACGGGTGCCCGCGATGCCGACGCCGGGGCCGCACCGGCCGCGTCGCAGCCGCGGACTCCGGCCCGGATCCGCACTCATCACCTGCAGCAGGCGAAAAATGATGGACGCCGCTTCGCCATGCTCACTGCCTATGACCAGTACGCCGCGGAGATCTTCGACGACGCCGGCATCGAGGTGCTGCTCGTCGGCGACTCTGCCGCCAACAACGTGTTGGGCTACACCACCACCCTGCCGATCACCGTCGATGAGATGATCATCTTCTCGCGTGCCGTCATCAACGGTGCCACCCGGGCGTTGGTGGTCTGTGACCTGCCCTTCGGCAGCTACGAAATCTCCCCCGCGCAGGCCATCGAATCGTCGGTCCGCCTGATGAAAGAGGGAGGGGTTCATGCCGTCAAGATGGAGGGCGGCCGCCACTACGCCGACACCATCCGTGCCCTGACGACCGCCGGCATCCCCGTCATGGCCCATATCGGGTTCACCCCTCAGAGCGAGCATGCCTTGGGCGGGTACCGGGTCCAGGGCCGCGGGGACGCGGCACAGGAACTGATTGACGACGCCGTCGCCCTCGCCGAAGCCGGAGCGTTCTGTGTGCTCATGGAGATGGTGCCCGCCGAGGTGGCTGCCGCCGTCGACCGCGCCGTTCGCGTACCGACCATTGGGATTGGCGCAGGCAACTCGACCACCGGCCAGGTTCTGGTATGGCAGGACATGGCCGGGGTTCGTACGGGCCGCCAACCCAAGTTCGTCAAACAGTTTGCCGACGTCCGCTCAGTGCTCGCAGCGGCTGCGACGACGTACGGCGAGGAGGTCCGGAACGGGACGTTCCCCGGGCCGGAGCACAGCTTCTAGGAGCTACTGCTCGTCCTCGGCATCCCACGCCTGGTTTCGCTGGGCTACTTTTTCCAGGGCACGCTCGGCCTCCGCACGTGTGGGGTAGGGCCCAATCAGTTTCCGCCAATCTGACTGCGCGTCCTCCTCGATCTCGTGGGTTTGCACGTTGTACCAGAACTCGGCCATGAGGGTCCTCCTTGATGGTGGCTTTCGGCGGGACGCCGTGGCGCCTATAAGATCAAGAGTATGCCTCAGCAATCCGTCAGTGCACCCGTTGGAACACTCGAACCAGGAACCGTCAGTCCCCAACTACCGGTCCCGGTGAGTATTCCGCGCCCCGAGTATGTTGGGCGCAGCGGACCTGCCCCCTTCACCGGGTCCGAGGTCAAGACTCCCGAAACCATCGAAAAGATCCGCCGTGCGAGCCGGCTGGCCGCACAGGCCATCGTCGAGGTTGGCCGCCACATCGAGCCCGGTGTGACCACCGACCAGCTGGATCGGGTAGGCCACCAGTTTCTCGTGGACCACGGCGCCTACCCTTCGACCCTGGGCTACCGCGGATTCCCGAAATCGCTTTGCTCATCCCTCAATGAAGTGATCTGTCACGGCATCCCCGACACCACGGTGCTGCGCGACGGCGACATCCTGAACATTGACATCACCGCCTACCTTGACGGCGTCCACGGCGACACCAACTACACGTTCCTGGTGGGCGACGTCGACGACGAATCCCGCCTCCTGGTCGAGCGCACCAAGGAATCGCTGAACCGTGCCATCAGGGCGGTGGCTCCAGGCCGGGAAATCAATGTCATTGGCCGGACCATCGAGTCCTATGCCCGCCGGTTCGGCTATGGAGTGGTGCGCGACTTCACCGGCCACGGCGTCGGCGAAGCCTTCCACACCGGGCTGATCATTCCCCACTACGATGCCGCCCCGGCCTATAACCGGATTATCGAACCGGGCATGACGTTCACCATTGAACCCATGCTCACCCTCGGAACCATCGAGTGGGACATGTGGCCGGACGAGTGGACGGTGCTGACCAAGGACCGCCAGCGCACCGCCCAGTTTGAGCACACCCTTTTGGTGACCGACAGCGGCGCCGAGATCCTTACCGTCCCCTAACCACCGGGTTCCCGCGGCGCTCCGCCGCGCCGGCGACCCCCCCACCCCCACCTACACCTGGAGAACCATGGGCAAGAGCAGCGAGAAGAAGCACGGCAAGTCCCTGCCGAACACAGTGATCGGCATCGATATCGGCGGCACCGGCATCAAGGGTGGCATCGTCGACCTGGTCGAGGGTGAGATCGTTGGGGAGCGCTTCCGCGTGCCCACCCCGCAGCCCTCCACTCCTGAGGCCGTCGCCGAAGTCGTGGCGCAGATTGTCGCTGAGTTGTCGACCCGGCCCAGCGCACCCGGCCCAGAGGTGCCGGTCGGTGTCACCTTCCCTGCCATCATCCAGCACGGCATCGCCCGCTCCGCAGCCAACGTGGACCAGAGCTGGGTCGACACCGACGTCGACGGCCTCTTCAGCAAAGTGCTGGACCGCGATGTGCACGTCATCAACGACGCCGACGCAGCCGGTCTCGCCGAGGTGCGGTACGGGGCTGGCAAGGGGGTGGACGGCACTGTTCTGGTCATTACCCTGGGGACCGGGATCGGTTCGGCTTTCATCTTTGACGGGAAGCTGGTACCTAACGCCGAGCTCGGGCACCTGGAGATTGACGGGTACGACGCCGAAACCCGGGCCTCAGCAGTCGCCCGCGAACGTGACGGCATTGACTGGGACGAGTACTCGGTCCGCCTGCAACGGTACTTTTCGCACGTCGAGTTCCTCTTCTCACCGGAGCTGTTTATTGTCGGTGGCGGCATTTCCAAGCGCAGCAAGGAGTACCTGCCCGGACTGAACCTGCGCACCCGCATCATCCCGGCCCAGCTGAGGAACCAGGCGGGCATCGTGGGCGCCGCACTGCAGGCGGCACTGCACTTCAAGCGCCTGGCGAAACTGGCCGCAGCAGTCCCCGACGCGTAACCATCGCGGCGTCGTCG
>NZ_ALPM01000010.1:9787-26167 GCF_000294595.1 Arthrobacter sp. TB 23
CGCCGCGATGGTCTGTGAGTGGTTGGTGCCGGTGGTGGCGTCGGCTTCCCCTCCGCAGCCACCACCGGAGCTTGTGTTACTGCGCGGTCAACGGCCTTTGGGTGCCCGTCGGCGCAGTTGGCGCTTCGCCCGCTTCGCGGCGCAGTTTCGCGATAGCCGTCTCGAAGTCCTCGAGGGAATCGAATCCCCGGTACACGCTGGCGAACCGGAGGTAGGCGACCTGATCCAGCTTCTGCAGCGGACCCAAGATTGCCAGACCCACCTCGTGGGCATCGATTTCCGCGGCCCCACTGGCCCGGATCGATTCTTCGACTTCCTGCGCGAGCAGCGCGAGGTCGTCTTCGGTCACCGGACGTCCCTGACAGGCTTTCCGTGCACCGTTGATCACCTTGCTGCGGCTGAAGGGCTCCCCGACGCCCGAGCGTTTGATCACGCTGAGGCTTGTCGTCTCAACGGTGGTGAATCGCCGTCCGCACTCCGGACATTGACGACGCCGGCGGATTGCCGAACCATCGTCGGCCAGGCGACTGTCGACCACCCGTGAATCGGCGTTACGGCAGAAGGGACAAAACATGCCGCGCCTTTCGATCAGTGGGGACAGGCAGTCGGGCTACCGTGTGGAACACCACCATTCTAGAACTAGATATGGGAAAACTACAACAGTGTCATTACTACATGTAGTGGTCTCAGCGGAACCGGGCGGTGACGGCATCACCGTGGGCTGGTAGGTCCTCCGCGGTGGCCAGACTGGTGATGTGCTGGCTCACTTCCTCGAGAGCCGACCGGTTGTAGTTGATCAGCTGCACCGCCTTCAGGAAGGTAGTGACGTTCAGGCCTGAAGCGAAGGATGCGGTCCCGCCGGTGGGCAGGACGTGGTTCGACCCGGCGCAGTAGTCGCCCAGGCTCACCGGGCTGTAGTCCCCCACAAACACGGCACCGGCGTTACGAATCCGGCTGGCCACCAGTGCGGCGTCGGCTGTCTGAATCTCCAGGTGCTCTGCCGCATACGCGTCGCAGACAGCGATGCCGTGCTCGACGTCGTCCACCAGGATGGTGCCCGACTGCTGACCTGCGAGAGCCTCGCGCACCCGGTCGGCGTGTTTTGTGGTCGCAATCTGCGCCGACAGGTGGCCCCGGACACGAGCGGCAAGGTCTTCGGAGTCGGTGATCAGAACCGACGCAGCGTTGGGGTCGTGTTCGGCCTGGCTGATCAGGTCTGCAGCAATCAGCCGCGGATCCGCGGTGTTGTCAGCCAGTATGGCGATCTCAGTGGTGCCAGCCTCGGAATCAATCCCGACGGTCCCCTTGAGCAGCCGCTTGGCGGTCGCGACATAAATGTTGCCTGGACCCGTCACCACGTCCACCCGGTCGATAGCGTCGTCGCCCTCGCCGCCGTCCACCCCATAGGCAAATGCTGCGATGGCCTGCGCGCCGCCGATGGCGTACACCTCGGTAATGCCCAACATCTCGGCCGCCGCGAGAATGACCGGGTGCGGGAGCCCTCCGAATTCCTTCTGTGGCGGGGNGAGAGCAATCGATTCGACTCCGGCCGCCTGTGCCGGCACCACATTCATCACTACAGAGGACGGGTAGACAGCCAATCCGCCCGGAACATAGAGGCCCACGCGGCGGACCGCTATCCACTTGTGCGTCACGACGGCGCCCGGGGAGATTTCCACCTCGACGTCGTCGGGAACCTGCGCGGCGGCGAAGCGGCGGGCACGATCGATCGACTCGGCCAGGGCCAGCCGTACATCCGGAGCGAGTTCGGCCAGGGCCTTGGTCAGGGCCTCCCGCGGAACCCGCGGAGAGGTCTGCTCGACCCCGTCGAACCTCAGCGCGAGCTCGGTCAGCGCGACCAGGCCGCGTTCCTGCACATCGGCGAGGATCGCTGCGACCGGGGCCTCAACGCCGGAGCCTCCCATTTCCGGTCGTGGCATCACTGCGCTGAGAGCCGCGCCGGTAAGGGCACTGCCTCGCAGATCGATGGTCCGGAAGTCAGCGAAAGAGTCGGCCGAGGGCTGTTGGGCGAGCGAAATATTCACGCTCCAAGTCTAGCGGGCAGCTCAGGACAACCCCGCTGATGCCCGGGCGTCGACCAACATTTCATGAAGGTCGCACCCGGTGGTCCGTCCTCAGATGGCGGTCCTCGGGGCGGTGCCCTCCGTGCCGGATTCCCGAAGCGCCTTGCGTTCCCGCGCCTTGTCCAGGGCATTGATCATGGGTGCGGCGGTGACGCCGTGAAGGAGGATCGACATGACGATGACCAAGCCGACAATGCGCCATAGGGTCTCATCCTCACTCGCGAACTCGCCCTTGGAGAGGGCGTAGCTGAGGTAGTAGATGGAACCGATACCGCGGACGCCGAAGAAGGAAATGACGGCGCGTTCCCAGGGCCCGGTGCTGCCTCGTGCGAGGCTGATCCACGCCGCGATGGGCCGCACCAGCAGGAGGAAGGCGAGCGCAACAAGGATTTCGCTGAGGGTGACTCCTGCCAGCAGTCCCCTTGCCACGGCGCCGCCCAGTAGGACGAGCACCACCACTGTGAGTAGCCGTTCGAGCTGCTCGATGTAGCTGTGCAGCACTCCGTGGAACCCGTGCGTCTGCTCGCCTGAGCGGATAGTCACGGCGCAGACGAAGACGGCAATGAACCCGTATCCTTCGACCATTTCGGTGACCCCGTAGGTGAGGAAGGTGGCTGCGAGAGCAACAAAGCCCTCGGAGTGACTGGCCAGCCGGGCGCTCTCGATTCGGGACTGGAAGAAGATCCTGCTCAGCAGCTTGCCCATTCCGAAGCCCAGTAGGCATCCAATGGCTATCCGCCAGACCACATCCAGGGCGACAAACTCGGGGAACCACGCCGAAGGCGAACTACCCACCAGGCTGATGGCGATGGCGAGATAAACGAACGGGAAGGCAAGGCCGTCGTTGAGCCCGGCCTCGGAGGTAAGCCCGAATCGCACCTCATCCTCGCCTTCGAGTTCTTCCTCCGTTTCGGAGGGCGCTCCGACCTGCACTTCCGATGCCAGCACCGGATCCGTGGGCGCCAGGGCCGCCGCGACGAGGATCGCTCCAGCCAGCCCGAGGCCGAGCACCCACATTCCGAGCAGCGTGAAAACGATCAAACACAGCGGCATCGCGATCCCGAGCAACCGCCAGGTGGTGGCCCAACGCTTTAGTCCCACCTTTCGGTCCAGGGCTAGCCCCGCGCCCATGAGGGACACGATCACGCAAATCTCACTCAGGTGAATTGTCACATCGCTGTACGCAATCGGGTCCGGGTCCGGCAGCCCTTCGGCGAAATAGAACACCACGAAGCCGGCGGCAAGGAACATCATTGGCATCGAGACCGGGGCCCGCAGCAGCAAACGTGGCAGCAACGCGGCTGCGAAGACAGCAATCCCGGCGGCAGCGAATATCACACTCGGTGTTTCAAACACCGGTACCTCTTTCGTTATGCGGACTAGTGCACCCTGTGTGAACCACGCAAGAGTAGGTTACGCCGAATTGGCACTGCACGTGACGAGCGCCTAGCTTCTGCCTTTCCCGCGATGCTGGGCCGCACCCTGGGGGTGCCGGCCCCCAGGGTGCGAGAGGGGCTAGTTGTTTTTGCCGCGGGCGGCAACCCGCCAGCGGTCGACGACGACGCCGCTGCTCAGTACTGTCACCTCGTCCACGAGGTTCATGGTTAGGCACACATGGTTGGGAATCACCCGCAACCGCTCGCCCAGGGCTGGCAGTTGTGTACCGTCGGGCCAGCTGACCGTGGCATGGTGCTCGGACAGTGCGCTAATACGGGCTTCGGGATGGTCCGCGAGCCGCCCGAACCCGGTGGCCCAGGCTGGGCGGTCACTGCCGATCACCTTGCTGCCAGCATCCAGGATGACTCTGCGTGGCGCGTGAGCGTCACCTT
Organism: Arthrobacter sp. TB 23; assembly: GCF_000294595.1. Lineage (NCBI taxonomy): Bacteria > Bacillati > Actinomycetota > Actinomycetes > Micrococcales > Micrococcaceae > Arthrobacter > Arthrobacter sp. TB 23. The sequence continues at coordinate 13,701 of NZ_ALPM01000010.1, forward strand.
CATGGCGGCTGACAACAGTTGACGCGATTGTCAAAGCAATATCGTCCAGGGTGCACCGCCCCAGCTCCAGCTGTTGAGCGTCTCCGAAGACATACACTCCGGGCCGGACCTCGGTTGCCGCTGATGTGCGTGTGAGGGTAGCCGTCGGGGTCGACCCGCCGCTAATCCGGGAGACCTCGAACCCCGCGGCCCCGACCAGCCGGGCTGCTTCCGCGAGCGCTTCTTGTTCCTGATCGGCTGCGCTTACTGGCATACCCGGCGCATAGCTATGCCCCGGGAAGGTGAAGACCCCCGACACCCTTAGCCCGGCCTCGGCCGCCGAACGAGCGACCTCAACCGCTGCCGATGGGCTCACCCCGCTGCGATGGTGACCGCTGTCTATCTCCACCAGGATTTCGATCCTGTCCGCGGCACCCGAAAGCGCCTTGCCCATCGCGCGAGTGGCTTCGACTGAATCCGTCCCGACGGCGACCCGTGCGGTGGCGCTGAGTTGAATCAGTCGGCGGGCATGATGGGGAGTGACCCAGAGCGGATAGGCGATGAAGAGGTCCGTCGCACCATGGTCCACAAAGATTTCAGCTTCCCCGATGGTCGCTACCGTCAGACCCACCGCACCCGCGGCCAGCTGTAGTGCGGCGATCTGCGGGATCTTGTGGGTCTTCACATGCGGTCGAAGACCCATTCCCTTGCCTTGCACCACCGTGGCCATCCGATCGATGTTGCGCTGGAGGGTGTCCAGGTCAATCATGACCTCTGGGGTCTCAATACCTTCCGGCACAGGATTAATCATTCCTCCATAGTCCCCTGCCCTCCCCCACATGCGTGGGTGGGCTCGGGGCATTCTCGTCAGGACCCGGCTGATGGTTGTCCTCGACACCACCACTGTCACGATCGCGGCCGGACTCCTTGCGGGTTTATCGCGGATTGCGCTACGGTCGGCGCAGCCTCGTCAGAACGGCCGCGTTGGCTGTCCTGAGTGTCGCCGTCGACCCCTGGCAGGAAGGTAGAAGCCCAATGTCGCTTGTTCGTGTTCACAATTTTTCTGTCTCGATCGATGGATTCGGCACGGGCGAGGGGCAACAACTGGACGCGCCTTTCGGGCATGCCGGGACGCGCTTGCTTGAATGGGCCCTCCCGACACGCACTTTCCAGCACTTGGGTTTCCATGGCGAGGAACGGGGCTCCAACGGTGTCGACGAAGTCTTCGCCAGCCAATGGGCCTCCGGCATCGGAGTCGAAATCATGGGCCGGAACAAGTTCGGGCCTCAGCGCGGCCCGTGGGCCGACGAACAGTGGAAGGGTTGGTGGGGAGACAATCCGCCCTTCCACACCCCTGTAGTCGTCCTGACTCACCACTTACGTCCGACACTGGCCATGGACGGCGGCACCACATTCCACTTTGTGGACGCCGAGCCTGCCGAAGCGCTCGAACAGGCTCACACCCTCGCCGGCGATCTCGATGTGCGAATCGGCGGTGGCGCCGCCACCGTCCGGCAGTTTCTTGAAGCCGATCTGGTCGACCAAATGCATCTGGTTCTTGTCCCGATCTTCCTTGGCCGGGGGGAACGGCTGTGGGACTCCCTCGAAGGGCTCGAGGAACGCTTCCACATTGAGGCGGCGCCCTCCCCCAGCGGTGTCATCCATCTGACCTTCGACCGACGTCCGGGACCCTCAAGTGAGCGGTGACCATGGTCATCACCTGTTAGCGCGCCAATGACCCTGCGGCGGGCCCACATAGTTCCCGGTCAGAGCCATACTTCGCAGTGTTTCCCTGTCCTCGGGTGGGCAAAGGATCCGCGCGGTAATCAGGGCACGGAGTTGGGGTTTCCGGCTTGGTTTAGCTTTCGCCCCTTGTGGAGCCCAACTTCGAACGAGGTAAAGGAGATGAGGGTTACCGCGATCAACGGAAGTACGAACCAGGCCATGGCAGCGGTGAATCCGCCGAGCGCGTCGTGTGCTGTAGCGGCCAGCACAACGTAACCGGTGTAGGCGAGGTATAGCCCCACGAACAGAATGCCTTCCCAGCGTGCTACGGCAAATCCGGTGAATGCGATGGGCAGCAAGGCTACTGAAGCCGCCAGCATTACCGGCATATCGAACGCGACCGCGGCAGTGGCCACGGTAATGCCTTCAAGAGAGATCAGTGCCGGAAGACCGAGGACCACCCCGATGTTGAATATGTTGCTGCCCACCACGTTACCGACGGCCAGGTCCCGTTCACCTCGCCGTACCGCGATGATCGATGTTGCCAGTTCTGGCAGTGACGTTCCGACTGCCACTACGGTCAACCCGACCACGAGACTGCTCACGCCCAACGAGGAGGCGATGCTCACTGCACCGTCAACAAGCAACGAAGCACCAGCGACCAGTAGGGCTACCCCCAGCAGTACGAGCAGGAGCGATCTTACGAAGGAGTCGGCGCGCACCACCGTTTCCTTTTCCTCCGCTTGTTCTTTGGTCGAGTCGGCGGTGGTTGGGGTGTTATGCAAGTTCGGTGTGGTGTGAAGGCTTTTGACCTCCCGTCGACTGACGAGAATGGTCATCACAGTGTGCACCACAACGACACTGAACAGGAGCAGCCCATCCAGGGCGCTGATACTCCCGTCCAGTGATAAAAGCAGCAGACCGGCAGATAGGCCAACCATTAGGGGCAGATCGAAACGCACCAACCGCTGCTTCACGGCAATGGGCAGAATTAAGGCGGATATTCCCAGAATGAGCAGGACGTTGACGATGTTACTGCCGACCACGTTCCCCACTGCGAGGCCCGGTTCATCGCGGATCACGGCACCGATGGTCACCGCCAACTCCGGTGCTGAGGTTGCCGCCGATACGACAGTGAGCCCGACCACCAGCGCAGAAATTCCCGCACGTCGGGCCAGCGATGAAGCTCCCCGAACCAGAAATTCTCCCCCCAGAACGAGCAACACCAGGCCGACCACGATCCGTCCGACGTCAAGAGCATCCATGGGTAAAAGTGTACGGGGCTACCTACGGCTAGCTGCCGGAAGGGTTCAAAAGGGCCAGGACATTGTTTCGAGGTTGATTCAGGTCAAGGGTTGCAGTACTCGCAGAAGCGCGGGTCGGCTCGGGGTGGGTCAGTCAGCTCGCGAGTGCAGCGGTACTCACAGTTGATGCACCCATAGATGACGGCGCGGGTTTCGCTTGAGGGTTCACCGCAGCTGGAGCACCTCAGCCCTGAAACTCGCTCCACTTTCCAGAATCCTGGGCTGGCGCACTCCGGGCATCTGGAGCGAATCCGCTGCGAAAGATCTTCCGCAGCGAGGCGGATAGTTTCCATACGAGTGGGATTGGCGCAAGCACGCATATCTGTCTCCAGAAAGACCTGCCCTTCCCCCGATTGGGCCTGAGCGGCCGAAAAGGCCAGCTCCAGCTCGGTCCAGTTGGATAGTCCCTTACGGAAGGCGGGGTCCTGCTCGCCGTCCGGTCGAACAACTAAGTGATGGTCAGGAAACTTGGATCTACAGGCAAACCCGCGGGCCTCCGCCCAGTCCGCGGTCAGCAGATGAGAGAAATTCGTCTTACCTTGGGCCATGGCGACAATCTCCAGCTCACGGCCTATGTCGATCCATAGGATGAGTTCAATATTCCAGGGAAACATTCCGAGGTAGGGATCTGTTGCAAATGAGCCCTCGCTGGCGATACCAATTGGCAGTCCCGACAATTTCATGCCCATCTGCGCCTTCCTGCGTGCAGCCTCCAGCTGTGTGCCGGCGCGCGGAATGTCACGGGTGAAAGTACCGAGCAGATCAGTATCGTAGCCTGCAACATGTTCAACCCGGCAACCAAGCGCATCGTCTAGCACCGGGCCGATGACCCGCTCCTTGCCATGCTGGGTAAGTAGAGCTATCCGTTCACCCGGATACATGGGGAGCGGCATTGGTGTGCCGACATGGATAGCGGGCATTTGCAACCTCTCCGTGGAGGACCTCAGACAGGAAGGATAGGTGCCCTTCTTGGCTGGGTCTTCCGTCACTTAATACATGAAGTATAGTTCAGGAATAGAATTCCGGAGACGATGAGGAGCCGTCATGGTGTCTTCGGTGTTCATCCCACACGCCAGCTCACAGACAGCGAATTTTCACCAATGCCGACGTTTGTGCAGCAGTAAGAAAGGCCCACGTGATCGATCCCATCATCCTTTTCTTCCTGCTCGGCGCAGTGGCGGGACTCCTGCGTTCGGAGTTGCGCCTACCGGCAGCAGTTTACGATTTCATCAGCATTGTGTTGCTGCTATCCATCGGCCTCAAAGGCGGTATAGAGCTCGCCAGACAGCCCTTCGTCACTCTGCTGCCGCAGATGCTCGCCGTTGTTGCGCTTGGGTTCCTTCTCTCGCTGGTTGCCTTCCCCACACTCCGCTATCTGGGTCGCTTCAACCGAGCAGATTCCGCTTCCATCGCAGCCCACTATGGCTCAGTGAGTGTGGGCACTTATGCGGTGGCCGTCGCTTACCTGGGTAGCCGCGAGATTGCATTCGAAGAGCACATGCCGTTGCTCCTGGTGTTGATGGAAGTGCCAGCCATCATTATGGGAATCATTCTGGCTCGAGGCCTCTCCCGCGAAACCAGGTGGAAATCAATTGGCCATGAGGTTTTCCTTGGGAAAAGCGTGGTGTTGCTCCTGGGTGGGCTTCTCATCGGATGGCTGGCGGGCCCGGATGGGCTCTCTTCGATTGAGCCGTTCTTTTTTGACCTTTTCAAGGGATTCTTGGCCCTTTTCCTGCTTGAGATGGGGCTCATCACGGCGACGCAGATCGGCAGCCTACGCAAGCACGGAATTTTTCTCATCGCCTTTGGAATAGTCATGCCACTCTTTTCCGGCCTGGTCGGGACCGGGCTCGGCTGGGCTTTGGGCCTCTCCATCGGTGGAACCATGGTTCTTGCCACGCTAGCGGCAAGTGCGTCGTACATCGCGGCGCCAGCAGCCATGCGCATTTCAGTTCCCGAAGCCAACCCAACCCTTTCGCTGGCCGCCTCGCTGGGGATAACGTTCCCGTTCAACGTACTGATCGGAATTCCGATCTACTACACGATGGCCGTGTGGGCACATACTGCTCTCGCTGGAGGATGAGACTGATGCAAAACCGAACAACTAAGCTGCTAACAATCATCACCGAATCGGTGCTTGAAACCACACTCGCGCGCGAGCTCGACCGACTGAATGCTCGTGGCTACACCATCACCGATGCGCGAGGGAAAGGCCACCACGGCGTGCGTAACGCCGGCTGGGAACCGAGCAGCAACATCCGCATCGAGGTGGCATGCGATGAAGCGACGGCCGGGGCGATCGCCGGGTTTCTCGAAAAAAACTATTCCGACAACTACGCAATGATCTTGTTCACGAGCGACATCGAAGTCCTGCGTTTGAACAGACCGCCCAGCACCGCCACGTGAGAAACTCCGGCCGTTAAAGGCAAGCAGCGCGACAGCCGGGCCGAAACGCCGTGATCCGCCAGCTATGACACAGGCATAGTCTTCTGCCCCACCATGATCGCGGCACCAACCAGGAGCTTGACCTAGCCCAGCCAAGCCCGAGAACGCCCCACAAGGGCACAGCTAACCGAACCGTCCCGTGAATCAAGCCGCCTGCTTGTTGGCGATGAGGAATATTCGGACAACCGATCCACTGTCCTGCGCCCTGCACGCTGACGGAGGTCGGGAGGACACTGCGTGGGCATCGTCGCGATCTTTTTTTACAGAAAATAGCGGCATGAAACCCGGGCTTCATTTATGCAGTTGGTTCCTTTGCTGGTGACTTTTGCCAAGGCCACCTGCCGGTAATCTCGAGTTCAAGCGAGAAGCTGAGGAATGTTCGGATCAGGACGATCAGACCCAGCACGCCGACTGATTCGAAAGTGGGGGTTACTGCAACGGTCCGAATGATGTCCGCTGCTACCAGCAGCTCCAGGCCGAGAAGAATGGATCTTCCCAGTCTTCGGCGGTAAGTCTCGTAGGTCTTGTGGCCTTCGTTTTTTCGCCGTCGCAGCAGGGCCCCAGCGGCAATCAGGCTCGCAGCAATGATACCGATCACTATCGCGGCGACACCGGCCGCGTCGACCGCTTTACCAATCCCTTCCATCACTTCCTTGAATTCCACTCTGCTGCACCTGCCTTTTATGTCGGAGAACCGAGCTGCGGTTCATCGTGAGGACACTCTGAGCCGTTCTGAAGTTAGTTGCAACGACCGCCGGTGACGCGTGTCAGTCGGACTCGTGCCGGGTGGACGTTCCTTCCGTGGGCGCGGCGTCGTCGTTACGTCGGCGTACCACGAGCCATTGGGTCACAACGATGATCAGGGCGACGACGGCGGTGATTATCAGGGTAAATGGGTCTGATTGCGCTTTGAGAAGGATGAAGGGTATCAGGACGGCGACGTCGAGGACGATCGCTACCCAGGGGATCCAGGTTTTGGCTTCGACGTCGTCCTTCAGGTGCCGGATGATGCCCCAGTGGATGGCGATGTCCATGACCAGGTAGAGGATCGCGCCGAGGGAGGCGATCTGGGAGAGGTCGAAGAAGGCGGCCATGAGGATGGCTAGCCCGGCGGTGATGTATAGCGACTGGTGTCCCTCTTTGCCGGGCAGGCCGGGGGCCTGGCCCATGTCACGGAGCATGTCGTAGAGTTTCGAAACTGAGAACAGGCTGGCGACTAGCCCCGAAAGGGTAGCGACCACCGCGATCGCCACGGTCAGGCCCACCCCCCATGACCCGAACGCCGGCTCCGCTGCTTCAGCGAGAGCGTAGTCGCGGGCCTCCACGATCTGAGGGACGGTGAGGCTCCCGGTGACCGCGACGGTAATCAGCAGATAGAGCACGGTGCACAGGCTGATGGCGATCATGATGGACCGTCCAATGTTGCGTTTGGGATCACGCAGGTCCCCACCCTGGTTGGTGATGGTGGTGAATCCCTTATACGCCAGAATGCACAGTGCGACCGCGCCCAGAAATCCCAGGAGCCCTGCATCCGGTGGTGTGCGGTCTGTGGTGGTGAACAGGTCCCCCAGGGAGGAGAGACCGGCGGTGAGGATCCCGGCAACGGCTAGGACCGCGATGCCAATAATCTTGATCGCTGCGGTGACCGTAGCGGAGCGTTCCACCAGCGTGTTGCCTACCAGGTTCACTATCGCTGCGCCCGCAATGGCGATCACAGCCAGCACCGGCACCCACAGCGTAGAGTCCTGCAGTCCGAAGGGACGCAGCAGATAGGTTCCAAAGGTGCGCCCAAGAAGGCTTTCGGCCAGGATCATCGACACGTACATGAATAACGAGAACGAGCCGGCAACCACCCCGGGGCCGTAGGCGGCCTTGAGCAGCATGGCGATGCCGCCGGAAGATGGATTCTTTGCGGAGTAGCGGATGTAGGAGTAGGAGCTGAACCCCACGACCACGGCGCCGGCGAAGAACGCCCACGGTACCCAGCCGCCAGCCAGTTCGGCCACCTGGCCAACGAGCGCGAAGATACCCGCCCCAATCATGACCCCGGTCCCCAGGGCCACGGAACCGGTCAACGACAGCTTCTGCTCATTCTTCGATGATGATTCGGCTTCCATGCGGTCATCCTTTCGCGTCATGCCTGCACCTAGTTTCTTTACGACTGTTCAGCTGGGCTTGCGTGTGGCGGGGAAGGCATGGCCCAAAGGATCCCGTTGAGTCCCCAGCCGAGGATAGTGACGAAGAGTAACACCCGTGACGAATCTGGTCAGCACCAATTCGATAGGTGGCATAAAGAGTCGGGGGTTCTCTCCCAGATCGAGGCTGTACTACTTTGTCGAAGAGATTCTAGTCGGTAGCAAGGGATGCGGCGCTGGCAGCTTCCAGGTATGCCTGCTCTTCCCAGTCCTCGAATGCATCATTGTCGAGGTCTACTTGTAGGTCTTGTTCCACGGTCGCTGGATAGAATTCTTCGTGCACCTCACCAATCACCCCTACCGGCATTCCTGGGGCAAGTTCAGGAAGGTCCTCCTGGTGTATTACCAGCAACGGCTTGATAATGACTGCATCGATGTCGACGACATCCTCTTCAGGTGGAACCGTGTTGCTTACAAGGGTAAACATGTTGGGGGAAATCACCTCTCCGACGATGGCGGCAATGGTAACTTCCTCGCCAACATAGAACTCCAGGTCGTCGAAAAACGCGGTGTCGTAAACCCCCGTGTAATCGGCGTAGGGCTGAGCTGGCTCGGACACTTCCTCTAGTACTTCATCGGTTTCCGCCGTCTCCTCATTGACGAGGCTCGGCAGGTCATCGTCGGGACCTGCGCACCCGTTTAGCACGAACAATGTGACGGGGAGGATAGCTATCACAGCCGCTCTGCGCAGCGTTTGCCTACTTCGGCTGTCCATCATGGCTCCTGTTCTCGAGTTGAGAGGTTTCCTTCCACTCTGTCTGTAGAGCTCACATCGGTCAAGGAACGCTGTCCGCTAGACGTCCGTGCGGAATCGAAGCGTGCGGAATAGAAGGGCGTCACAGCCCGGCTCCTTACTCTTTGCAAGATCACACTTCGGCGGGGCCGGGGATAAGAAGGGTTACGGTCCGATAACTGGGGTAGAAATGCGATACAAAGCTTGCTTACGGTCGAAGGGACGCAGCCAGTACAGTCCCATCACATGCGAGGACCGGTCGCGTCACGGGCCCCGCTGAAGGAGGAATGATGACTACCCAGCAGAATAACCGGTGGATGCGCAAAGTGGCTTTCGCCGCGGTGATCCCATTCGCCGCACTAGGTTTTGTGGCTTGTGGGGATGAAACCGTCGTCGAGGAAGCTGAAGAGGAAGGCCCCGCCGCCGTAACCGCCATCCTCGGTGAACCGGTGACGTTGCAGACCGAGGTACAGGAAGTTGTGGGCTCTAACGTCTTCACAGTCGGAGATGGTGACACTCTCATTCTCGGAACCGGAATGACCGACGATCTCGAAGAGGGAGATGAAGTGCAGGTCACCGGTGAGGTGCGCAACTTCATCCTCACTGACTTAGAGTCAGAAGGCTTCGATTTTGATGACGACGAGGCGACCTACGTCATCGATTACGAACAAGAGCTCGTCGTCGTTGCCGACGATGTGGAAGAACTACCCTAGGTGACCACACACGATGGTTGATCCCCCGAACACGCCCTTACCCGTACACATTTCCGGGTAGCGAAGTGGAAGATGGTGGGATGGGCACTCAGGATTCGCAGCGATTGAGACGGCGCACGTCCGAAAGACTGCCACTTGGCGGATCATCGACGCTGGAGGCGCCGATCCGGTTCAGGGCTTTCCGGGCGGGCCTGCTCGGGGCACTCGGGGTTGGCGTGGGGCTGGTGATCTGGGGGATGGTTTCCACCCTTTCCACGGTCCTCATCTATGTGGGTCTGGCCCTCTTCATCGTCTTGGGTATGGACCCGCTCATCAGCTGGCTCCAGCGCATTGGACTTCCCCGGCCAGCAGCGGTCGCCGCCGTCTTCATCGGCGCAGCGGGGTCAGTCACGGGAGTGCTCTACTGGATCATTCCGGTGCTGATCGTCGATCTTGTGGGGCTGATTCGGTCGACGCCGTCGATCATTAACTCGGTGAGGGAATCCGAGTGGTTCGAAACGGTGCAGAATCTAGTGGTCGACTTCATCGATCTGGAGTCGCTCGTCACCGTCATTTCATCCTTCCTCAGCGACCCTCAAAACCTGATTACGGTCGGCGGAGGAGTACTCGATCTGGGGGCGGGTATCGCTGGCGGGATCACTGGGGTCATCATCGTGCTGGTGCTGTCACTGTACTTCGCCTTGTCCCTGGGACGAGTCAAAGCGGGCCTTTACCAGCTGATCCCGGCCAGCAAGCGTCCCGGTTTCATCGAGGTAGCCGAGGACATCGCAACATCGATCGGCCGCTACATTTTCGGTCAGTTCATGCTGTCGCTGATGAACGGGGTTTTGTCCGCGATTTTCCTGTCCATGATTGGCGCCCCAAGCCCTCTGCTGCTGGCGTTGATCGCCTTTGTTGGCTCCGCAATTCCGATGGTGGGAACCATCGCGTCGTCGATCATCATCACGCTCGTGTGTCTGAGCGCCTCACCCGAAACCGCTTTGGCAGCGGGCATCTATTACCTGATCTACATGCAAGTCGAGGCATACATCCTCACCCCACGCATCATGGACACCATGGTGAAAATCCCCGGCTCACTTGTCGTCATCGCAGTAATCGCCGGGGCAGCGCTGGGCGGCATTATCGGCGCCCTGGTCGCAGTGCCGGTGGCGGCGTCGGCAGTCATCATTACGCGTCAAGTAGTGGTTCCGCGCCAGAACCTCCGCTGACACCACACTCCGAAACACGCGCAGAATAATCTGGGGTCAGCACGAAATCCCATTGCAGGCGGCGAATCACAGTCGCGTTACAATCCGGCCGGGAGGTTACGATCAGCCATATCCAGAGGAATTTCGCCCCGGACCGGCGCCAAAACCAACATAATGAAGTGATGGCTTCCAAACAAATCAAAGAATCGACCAATCAAGCAACCCCGCGAGGCTGGGTCATCATTGCGGGGTTCATCCTCACCGTGGTGCTAGCCACCGTCAACTGGCTGCAGCTGGCATCCCTGGAGAGGGCCCTCGGAGGTGTTTCGGTTCCCGAAACACAGCTGTTCGGGTATGGCGTCGGCTACGTCGAAGTTATTCACTCCCAGATGACCGATGAACTCCTTGAACGTTACGGCGCCTCCCATTACCTCTGGGACGTACTATTCTCCCTAGCCTTCGCTCTCACTCTGATAATGCTCGCGCGAAGGATCGCACGAGGGCGGAAGATCCTTTGGCTGCTCATGCTGGTCCCAGTTCTGTTCGCAGCGGTGAACATCGCAGAAAACCTTGTCCTTGAGGCCCTCATAGGATCGGACCAGATCACCTCGCAGGCAGTCATGGTCGCGTCAACCCTGACGGTGCTCAAAACAATCTTGTTCGTGCTCAGCCTAGCCACCGCGTTACTCACGCTCGGCACACGACCCCGACGCCAAAGCAGATAACGAAACACACACGGCAGGCGCGTCGAGACAAAGCTCACCGACCCTTCCACGAACCGTGCCGATAGCGCCACATCACCGGAACAAACCCTGTGATGGCGCGTCGCAAGAAGGCGGAAGGAGAAATGAAGGTGAGGACCCGTCAACCGAAAGTGTTGTCTTACCGGCTGCGCACAGGTTTCGTACAGGTAATTCCTTGCAGGTGTGCAAGGTTCTGTCAGCGCCCTCTCTGACTTTGAACATCATGGCTACCTAGCCTGAGAGAATAACTGCCCCTCTGGAGCTAGGAAAAGACCATGACTCGACTCGGTAACATCCGTATTGGGATGACAGTGCTGGACCGGACCGGGGCCATCATTGGTGTGGTGAAGGCACTGGAGTTACCTGAAGGAGTCAAACCATCACCGAATCTGACCTTGGACGACGGTGCAAGAAGTCGGCAGCTGTTGGCAGCAGGCGCCACGGGTGCTCGCCGAACGGCGTCACCGGTCCGTAAGGGGTATCTCTTGATTGCCACCGAGGCCGAAGAGGATGTCGTTGAGTCACTTGAATCCATCGGCCGTGTCGCTGGCACTGCGGTTCATTTGTCGGTGGCCCGACGAATTGAGCAAATTTAGCGGGCTAGCGGCGGCTCTCTGGCGAAGGCCTGACCCCGTCAATCGGAAGCAGCATTGTAACAACCAACTACTACTCCCAGACGGGGTCGTGAGTATCAATCTGTTCAATAACGGACTGTATCGACGCCAGCTGTCCGAGGCTCCGATCGTGGCCCGGCAACACCTGCGCCCACCCATCAACAGCAACATCACCAAAATTGTGGCCATGGCTCGGCGGAACTGCCTCGCTCACCAGCATGTCCGTGACCAGGTGCAGGAACGTGACGCCAGGAATCCACTGCATCGAATCGCTCACATCAGACCCGCGGCCCCCGGAGGCTGCTGATCCGGCTAGCCAGGCCGGACGCTGATAGATCACCGCCGGGTCGAGCCACGTGATCGGGTCGGTGGCATGCTGCAGGTAGCCGACGCGAGGCTGTCGCCACTCATCCCGAAGCTGCTCAAAATCACCCGGTTTGGATTGCCACCGCACCTCTTTGCCCTGTTGATAGACGGGCTGCCAGATAGCACTCCCGGCATCCCGGTCATCCGTGAGTGTCCGCCACGGTTGAGAGTTTGCCGGCGGTCCGGTGAATAGCGCCGCATCGGTACGGGACAGCAAATCGTCAAGGCCGTCGAAGCTCCCCTGCATTCCCTGTGCGCCTAGGCTAAGCCCATACACGGCAAGATGTGGTCTTTCACCCTCAGAAATTTCTTGCCAACGGGCATGGATGGCGTCAAAGAGCGCTTCGCTGGAGCTCGCGGCAAGATCCGGGTCGAATAGGAAAGGAACCCAGCTGGGTTGAAACGAATACTGCATTGATGCGGTAGCAGTATTCCCGCCGTACAGGTACTCGAGTGAGGCGAT
>NZ_ALPM01000010.1:26176-39645 GCF_000294595.1 Arthrobacter sp. TB 23
CGAGCCATCCCGATCCGGTGGGCGTTGCGACCAGCAACACCTCGCGCTCAAACCCGCCGGTGCGCTCAAGTTCCTCAACTACTAACGCAGCACGCCCCCTCGCATCCCCGCCGTGGGACAAGCCAGCGTAGACCCGAACGGGTTCCAGAGCAGGAGTCCCGGTTACCTCGGCAATCCTGTCCGCACTCGGTCCACCGCCTGCAAAAGCGCGGCCTTGCCGCCCCAGCCCCTCCCACGACACACTGGATTGGATTGACCCTGATCGGGTGTCCCCCGCCGGTTGCACGCTGCCACTCAGCGTTTCGGTATCGCGGTCCTGGTAAATTATTCCGACAGCTCCGAGCCCGACGCCGGTCACGCCGGTCACCAACGCCGTCCCAAGGACCAGTCCTGTCGCCAGCGACGCCCAGCGCGCTGTCCGAAGGGAGCCTCCGCGGGCGGCAATACGCTTCCCGGCGAGACTCTGTGCCGCCGAGATGCCTGCCCCAATCCCGGCCAGCACCAGCATCGTTCCGAGCATGCTCAGCAGAAACAGAGTGTGGCCCGCCCCATCAACAGGCTCCATCTCCACCAGTTCACGGACCTGGTTCTGCCAGGACACGACGAACGCCCCGTAGCCGATCAGATAGAGCAACGCCCCGACTCCGATTGCCGCGCCAAGCAGGGAGACGGATCGAGTACCCTCGTTTCTGTCTGCGGAGCGTCGGCCGCGAGTCGTCTTGCCGGATCGTCCTACGCCAACCCGCCAGAGGCGGCGTACCGCGAAGCCCAACTGGAAACCCAGCATGAACCAGAGGCCTGCGAGAAACCCCTGGAACACCGTGGGCCTGGGCACCAACGAGGGAGTCAACGCCAGCGACGCCAGGACCAGCGCACACACCAGGTTTGTGGAGTGCTCCCGAAGGTATCGAGCACTCCGTTCAAAAGGGCTCACCTGTCTGATTATTGTCTAAACGACTCAGATCGACCCTGCTTTTTCACCAAGCATCTGGAGGAACGACTCACACGGCGCGCTTTAGACGCGGCGTTTACCCCACGCTAGTTCGATCAGCGTCGAGACGAAGACCACCAGAGCCGCGGCCCCGGGCCAAATCGCCGCTACGCCCGGGGATAGCAAGACAAAGTCTGGATCTGCGCCGAACATCATGCCCAGCCACTGTCCGATAAGCACCGCTAGCACCGATCCGAGGATCGATCCGCCCACCGCCGACCCAATCCGCTGCCATGCCCCGGGAAGATCCATCCGTTGAACGAGAAGCCAGCCCACCACGATGCCAACCACCAGCTGAAGACCACCGAGCGTCAGATCAGTCACCAGGGCCGCTTCCTCGGGGGCTGGGTCGCCGTACAGACCCCCACCCGGCGCGGCGAACCACCACGCCATACCCATTAGCAACCCCAGACCGACCATCGTGGATGCCCACCAAAGAAGCGAGGTGGGTGGGACGGCGGTGTCTTCGGTGGCAACCGAGTACACCGGCGGCGGATAGCTTCCGGCCTGCTCGGCGTCGGGACTGGAGGATCGCATGACTTATACATTAACAAAGTTATGCGGCACCAAGGCCTCCCCTAGGGTGGGGTGCGTGAATGATCTACGCCCAGCCGACCCAAAAGTCCATGACTCAACAGCAGCTTTCCGGGACGCGTTCCGCCGCCATCCGGCCGGGGTAGCGATCATCACTGCTGTCTATGAGGGCCAGCCGTTCGGATTCACCGCAACATCCGTTTCGTCGCTTTCCGCGGACCCGCCCAGGTTTAGCTTCAACATGGCCCGCACCTCCTCGTCCTGGCCCGCCGTCGCGAACACCAACTACATCGGCGTCCACATGCTCGGGCTGGGTAACCGCGAGCTGGCCGACCGGTTCGCCCGGAGCCGCGACCGTTTCAGCGGAGATCACTGGAAGCCCGGACCGCACGGTGTGCCGCTGTTGGAGGGTGTGGCAGCACACCTGATCGGCCGCATCAGCATGAGGCTGTCCTTCGAAAACAACGCGGTCGTGGTCGCCGAGGTGGAGGCCGGCGAGGTCGGCCCGCCGGGCGTTCCCCTGCTCTATCACGGCGGCGTTTACGGGCAACCCACAGCGCTGGATTACGAGATCTAGCGCGTCAGACGCCTACACGTCCAGGCAGGCCGGCCCCAGTAACACTTTCAGGTCGCCGAAGAGCGATGACGTCGGGTTGACTCTCAGTTCAACGCCGAGCCTCATTACTTCGACCTTCCGGTTGCTGTTCAACCGGATCTGGACCTCGCTGGTACCAGGGTGGGTCCTGAGGACGTCCCGCAGCGCCACGACTGCCGTCTCGGTCGCCTTGTGGTGCGCCATGGAGATCACCACCGGCCCGGAATGGCCTTCACTAAGGTCCGGAACGCTGAGCTCCTGCGCGTTCAAGGTGACCGCACCGTCGTCGCGCCGCTGCAAACGTCCGCGGACGACGACGATGAGGTCCTCGGCGAGGACCCCCGCGATTGGGCCGTAAACCTGGCCGAAGAACATCACTTCCATCGACCCGGCGAGGTCTTCGATTTCGGCGCGGGCGTAGGCGTTGCCGCTGTTCTTGGCGATCCGCCGCTGCAACGAGGTGATCATGCCGGCGATGGTGACCATCGCGCCGTCGGCCGGGCCTTCGTCGCTGATGATCGAGGTGATCGAGGAGTCGGCGTGCTGGCTCAGGATCCCGTCGAGTCCCTGCAGCGGGTGATCGGAAACGTAAAGTCCCAGCATGTCCCGTTCGAAGGAAAGCTTGTCCTTCTTCTCCCACTCCGGCAGATCCGGCACCTCAACGGAGAGCCCACCCACCGATCCGGGTTCGTCGAAGGCACTGAAAAGGTCAAACTGGTTGGCGGCCTCGTTGCGTTTGAGGACGATCACCGAATCGACGGCTTCCTCGTGGATCATGGCCAGGGCGCGCCGCGGATGCTTGAGCGAATCGAACGACCCGGCCTTGATCAGCGATTCGATAGTCCGCTTGTTGCAGACCACCGCCGGCACCTTCTGCAGGAAGTCGCTGAAGGAGGTGAAAGCGCCCTTCTCGGTGCGGGCTCCCACCATCGCGCCCACCACGTTGGCGCCGACGTTGCGGATGGCCCCCATCCCGAAGCGGATGTCAGTGCCGACCGGGGTGAAGTTGACGCTGGATTCGTTGACGTCCGGCGGGAGCACCGTGATACCCATGCGGCGGCACTCGTTGAGGTAGATCGCGAGCTTGTCCTTGTCATCGCCGACGCTCGTGAGCAGGGCGGCCATATACTCGGCCGGGTGGTGGGCCTTGAGGTAGGCCGTCCAGTAAGACACCAGCCCATAGGCCGCAGAGTGCGCTTTGTTGAACGCGTAGTCGGAGAAGGGCAGCAGGATGTCCCACAGCGTTTTGATCGCCGCTTCGGAGTATCCGTTGTCCTTCATGCCGTTGGCGAAGCCCTCGTACTGCTTATCCAGTTCGGATTTTTTCTTCTTGCCCATCGCCCGGCGCAGGATGTCCGCGCGGCCCAGCGAATAGCCAGCGACCTTCTGGGCAATCGCCATCACCTGCTCCTGATACACGATCAGGCCGTAGGTGGTTCCCAGGATTTCGGCGAGTGGTTCTTCCAGTTCGGCGTGGATGGGGGTGACTTCCTGGGCGCCGGTCTTGCGCAGGGCGTAATTGGTGTGCGAGTTCGCACCCATCGGTCCTGGTCGGTACAGCGCGATGACAGCCGAGATATCTTCGAAGTTGTCGGGGCGCATCAATTTCAGGAGGGCACGCATCGGGCCACCGTCGAGCTGGAACACACCCAGGGTGTCACCGCGGGCCAGCAGCTCGTAGGAGCCCTGGTCCTCGAGGTCCAGCTCCTCGAGCACCAGGTCGATGTCCTTGTTGAGCTTGATGTTCTCCACCGCGTCGGTGATGATCGTCAGGTTCCTCAGCCCGAGGAAGTCCATTTTGATCAGCCCGAGGTTTTCGCAGGTCGGGTAATCGAACTGGGTGATGATCTGACCATCCTGGTCACGACGCATCAACGGGATGATGTCGATCAACGGGTCCGAGGACATGATGACGCCCGCCGCATGGACGCCCCACTGGCGCTTCAGGCCTTCGAGGCCAAGCGCTGTCTCGAAAACTTTCGCGGAGTCGGCGTCGGACTTCAGCAGTTCACGCAGTTCCTCGGCCTCGGAGTACCGCTTGGAGTTCTTGTCATGCACATCGGTCAGGGCCAGGCCCTTGCCCATGACGTCTGGCGGCATTGCCTTGGTGAGCCGCTCCCCCATCGAGAACGGGTACCCCATCACCCGGGAGGAATCCTTCATGGCCTGCTTGGCCTTGATGGTGCCGTAAGTGACGATCATGGCGACTCGCTCGTCGCCGTACTTCTCGGTGACGTACCGGATCACCTCGGAACGGCGCCGATCATCGAAGTCGACGTCGAAGTCGGGCATGGAGACGCGCTCCGGGTTGAGGAACCGTTCGAAGATCAGGCCGTGCTGCAGCGGATCGAGGTCTGTGATGCGCATAGCGTAGGCGACCATTGACCCGGCACCGGAGCCTCGGCCGGGGCCCACCCGGATGCCGTTGTCCTTGGCCCAGTTGATGAAGTCGGCGACCACCAGGAAGTAGCTGGGGAATCCCATCTGGGTGATGACGCCGGTCTCATACTCGGCCTGCTTGCGGACCGCGTCGGGGATGCCCATGGGGTACCGGTACTGCAACCCCGTCTCGACCTCCTTCACGAACCAGGACTGCTCGCTTTCACCCTCGGGGACGGGGAAGCCAGGCATGTAGTTTGCTTTGGTATTGAACTCGACGTCGCACCGCTCGGCGATGAGCAGGGTGTTGTCGCAAGCATCCGGGTGATCCCGGAAAATGGAGCGCATTTCGGCGGGCGACTTCAGGTAAAACTCGTCGGCGTCGAACTTGAACCGTTTCGGGTCGGCCATGGTGGAACCGGACTGCACGCACAGGAGCGCCGCGTGGGCTTTCGCGTCCTCGGCGTGGGTGTAGTGCAGGTCGTTGGTGGCCACCAACGGCAACCCCAACTCCTTGGCAAGTTTGATCAGGTCCGACTGGACGGCGCGTTCAATATCGAGCCCATGGTCCATCAACTCGCAGAAGAAGTTGTCGACGCCGAAAATGTCGCGGAAATCTGAGGCCGCCTGGACTGCCTCGCGGTAGAGACCGAGGCGGAGTTTTGTCTGCACCTCCCCGGAGGGACAACCGGTGGTGGCGATGAGGCCCTTGCCGTAGGTCTGGAGCAGGTCGCGGTCCATCCGGGGCTTGTAGAGGTAGCCTTCCAGCGATGCCAGGGAAGACATCCGGAACAGGTTGTGCATCCCCTCGGTGGTTTCAGCCCACATGGTCATGTGCGTGTAGGCGCCGGCACCCGACACGTCATCGCGGCCACCACCACCCCACTTCACGCGGGTCTTGTCAGCCCGGGCGGTGCCTGGCGTCAGATACGCCTCGACGCCGATAATGGGTTTCACCCCGGCGGCCCGCGCCTTGTCCCAAAAGTCGAACGCCCCAAACACAAACCCGTGGTCGGTGGTGGCCAGCGCATTCATGCCCAGTTCCTCGGTGTGGCTGAACAGGTCAGTCAGCCGGGCGGCGCCGTCGAGCATTGAATACTCGGTGTGATTATGCAGATGAACGAAGGAGTCTTCGCGGGTTGGCTTGGCCGGGGAAACTTGGGGAGATGCTGTTGAAACCACCATCCCATTCTAGGTCAGTCGGCCGGCGCCCCCGGCTGACATGCCGGTCCGCGAACGAGGCGTCACGGCCTAGACGTTCCCGGCCGCCAGGGCGTCGAGGGCATACTGCAGATCATTGGGGTAGGGGCTGGTCGCGCTGACGGTGTCGCCTGAGACCGGATGTTCGAAGGTAAGTTTCTGGGCGTGGAGCCACTGGCGGGTGAGCCCCAGGTTGGCGGCAAGCCGAGGGTCAGCGCCGTATGTGAGATCCCCCACGCAGGGGTGCCGAAGCGCCGAAAAATGGACCCTGATCTGGTGGGTCCGGCCGGTCTCGAGGTTGACCTCGAGAAGGCTAGCCTTCCCAAACGCTTCGAGCACCTTGTAATGAGTCCTGGAGGGCCTTCCGTCTTCCAGCACAGCGAACCGCCAGTCGTGGGCCGGGTGTCTACCAATCGGGGCGTCAATGGTACCAACCAGGGGGTCCGGGAGACCCTGGACCAGCGCATGATAGACCTTCTCCACGGTGCGTTCCTTGAACGCCCGCTTCAGGACCGTGTAGGCGTGCTCGGTTTTGGCGACCACCATCGCTCCGGAGGTTCCCACATCCAGGCGGTGGACAATACCGGCGCGTTCGGTGGCACCCGACGTCGAGATCCGGTACCCGGCGGCGGCGAGGGCGCCGACGACCGTCGGGCCCACCCACCCCGGCGACGGATGCGCGGCGACCCCGACCGGCTTGTCGATGACCACCAGATCGTCATCGTCGTAGAGAATCCCCATCCCGTCAACAGTTTCGACGACCACGGCCAGCGGGTCGACGCTTGCCGGAACCCTGATTCTTAGGACGGCACCGGCAGCGGGCCGGTCGGATTTACCAACGGGTTTGCCGTCGCTCGTCACGAACCCTGCCACACACCATGCGGCGGCAGCGGAGCGGGACACCCCGGCGACGGCGGCGAGCACGGCGTCCGCGCGGGCGCCCCCTAGCTCGGTGGGAACGCGTTCGTCCCGTTCGACGGCGTTCATTTGGCGTCCGCCGAGCCGTCAACCACAGGTTCGTCGTTGCTGCGCTTGCCGTCCATGCCGATCCCCCGCAAGGTGAGCAGACAGATCAGGCTGACGCCCGTGACCACGGCTGAATCGGCGATGTTGAAGATGGCGAAGTTGGGCAGGGCGATGAAGTCGACCACATGGCCCTGCCCAAACGATGGTTCGCGAAGCAGACGGTCGGTCAGGTTGCCGAGAGCGCCTCCGAGGACCAGCCCCAGGGCTGTTGCCCACCACCAGGACGCCACCTTTCGAATCTGGGAGATGATCGCAATTGATACGACGGCCATGATGATGGTGAAAACCCAGGTGTAGTCGGTGCCAATCGAAAAAGCGGCACCGGGATTGCGGATGAAGTGCCAGTTCAGCAGAGGCGGAAGGACCGGGGTGATCTGTCCCTCGGTCATGGTGGAGACGACCCAGATTTTGGTCAACTGGTCAGCTACGTAGATGACGGCGAAGCACGCGACGAAGAGCAGCGCGTAGCGCGCACCCGTACGCCCGCGATGGCTGGCCGCCGTGGGGGTCTCACGGGCGGCGGGGGAGGTTTCATCGGACCCGGTTGGGTTGCCGTGCTCTGGTGTCTGGTCTGTCATAGCGCTTTCAGGTTTGGCGCTGCCGCTGACTGCGCCGGGGTGGGGTGGACTGCCGCACAAAGGTTGACATCCAGCCTACGGCAGAGGCCGACCGCCGGGAATTCCCGGGGGCCGGCCTCTTGAGTTGCCTTTAGCTGGACTGCACCGGTCATCTGGTGCAGCGGTAATACAGGTGAAGCGCCTAGGAGCCGGTGGCTTCGGAAGCTACCGATCCGCGGGAATCCAGATCGCGCAGCTGGCCTTCAATGTAGGCCTTCAGACGTGAACGGTAGTCGCGTTCGAAGCTGCGGAGCTGCTCAACCTTGCCTTCGAGCACAGACTTCTGCTGCTCGAGGGCGCCCAGGGTCTTACGGGTCTTCTCTTCGGCCTCGTTGACCATGCTGCTGGCTTCGATCTGCGCCTCGGCGATGATCTTGTCGCGCTGTTCGACACCGGCGTTGACGTATTCGTCGTGAAGCTTCTGAGCCATCGCCAGCACACCGGCAGCCGATTCAGCTGAACTGGTGCCCGAAGCGGCTGGTGCTGCCGCCGCGGGTGCTGCAGCAGCAGCCGGACGCTCTTCGGACTTCTTCTCTTCACCCTTGGGCTCTTCAACCTTTGGCTGTTCCTTCGCCTTGGGCTCGTCCTTCGCCTTGGGCTCGTCCTTGACCTCTTCGGTATGCGAGCTCGCCGACACGGGGGCGGGAACCACAGCGTTCTGGGACGTCGAGGAGGAGGCGTCCGCGAGCTTGCGCCGCAGTTCGTCATTCTCCTGGTTCAGGCGACGGAGTTCGACAACGATCTCATCGAGGAAATCGTCTACCTCGTCCTGGTCGTAGCCTTCACGAAACTTAGTGGGCTGAAACCTTTTGTTGACAACATCTTCTGGCGTCAGGGCCATCTGGTCACCTCATAGTGGTTATAAGACATGCCTGCCTATGAAGCAGACCTGACTACGGTACCGAATTGCGGACATAAAACTCGAGAATTCACACCAATTATGTGATTCAGCGTATATCTTTTGAGACTCGAAAACTAACCGGCTAGACCGACGTGGCCAAGCCGGCGGCGACGAACATGAGAATGGTTACTCCCAGGAACACCACCAAGAATGCCAGATCCAGCGACACTCCACCCAGCCNNNGCGGGATCAGTCGACGAAGCGCCTTGATCGGCGGATCGGTCACAGTGTAGACGCCCGAAGCCAACACCAGGGCCAGCCTCTTGGGGCGCCAGCCACGCGCAAACATCTGCACGGCATCGTAGACGATCCGAATAATCAGGGCTATCTGTACGACCATCAGTACCAGATAGATCAGAACAAAAACCAAACTCACGCGGCAGTCACAGTCCTAAAAGCGATACTTTGAGAGGAACTCGTGAACCAGTTAACCACGCTAGCTTTGATTGAAGAAACTAGCCTGCGCCTCGCTGGCCTTCTGGTCTTCTCCGAGTACCTCAATGTAGGAGGGCGACAGGAGGAAGACCTTGTTGGTAACCCGTTCGATGCTGCCGTGCAGGCCAAAGACCAGACCAGCCGAAAAGTCCACCAGGCGTTTTGCATCCGATTCACCCATGTCTGTGACATTCATGATCACTGGGATGCCGTCGCGGAAGCTTTCACCGATCAGTTTCGCATCGTTGTAGGACCGTGGGTGCACGGTGGTGATCTGACGGAGAGCTGCCGAATCCTCGCGTGAGGACTGTGCGCGCTTGATCGGGGTCACCGGGGCACGGTACTCGTCCACCGGAGCGAGCCTGGCCGCCTGCGGGGCGTCAGCATGCCGGTCGTCACGGTCGTAGTCCACTAGGTGATCCTCGTTCCTGCTTTGTAAGTTCTTCTGCTCGGACTCGTAGTGCTCATCACCGTCGGCGAGCCCAAGATAGATCATTGTCTTGCGCAGTGCGCCAGCCATGGTAGCTCCTGTCGTGTCATTGGGTATAGTCCAGACGCTACCTCAAGGGTGGGCGTTCACCGAGGACCTGCGAACCTATTCTGAGGTGTGTCGCGCCGGCTGCGACCGCGGCTTCGAGATCCCCGCTCATACCAGCCGAGATGCCGGTGGCTGCGGGGAATTCGCCACGGAGCGTGGCTGAGATCTCGGCCAGCTCTCCGAACGCAGCAACGGGGTCTCTGCCCAGCGGCGCAACAGCCATCACACCAGCCAGCGAGAGACCGTCGGTCGCTTGAACGAGCCGCCCCAGGGCGACGACGTCGGTCGGGGCGGCGCCCCCTCGTTGATGCCCACTGATCGTCGCAGCGCGGCTGTCCCCGGTCGACAGATCGACCTGGATAAAGCAGGCGAGGGCCTTGGCGGCGCTGGTGCTGTCAGTGTCCTGGCCCGGTTCGGTTCGCCGGTTAGCCAACGCTTTGCCGAGCGCAGCGACGAGTGGTGCCCGGTCCACCGAATGGACTGCGTGTGCGTAGCGCACCACCGACCGCGCCTTGTTACTTTGCAGCTGGCCGATGAAATGCCAGCGCACTCCCAGGTCCGCGAGCTCCTGGGCCTTGGCTGCGGCCTCCTGGTCCCGGCTTTCTCCCATCTCGGTCACGCCCAGGGCGGCCAGGATCCGCAGGTCGCTCGCCGGGAAATATTTGGTGACAACGATGAGCCGCGGTTTATCGGTACGCCCCGATCCCAGCACCGCTTGATCGATTCGTTGGTGCACCGCCGAGAGCCGTTCGCTGAGCTCGTCGGCGCGCTGGGGGTCGGTCACTGGGTCCACACCAGCCCGGCGATCCGGCCAGCTGCGGAACTGCGACGGTGCGAATACAGTGCCCCATTCTCAAGGGTGCAGAGTGTCGAGGAACCCTCGCTGACCTGTTGCACAGCCACACCGAGTGCCTCAAGCTGCGCCCGTACGGCTTGAGGCAGATCAAGGCCGGGGGTCGCCCACCGGGTGGTGGCTGACGCGGCGGGAACCACGGCAGCTACCTCGCGGCGCATCTCCTCGGGGACCTCATAGCAGTCGCCGCAAATAGCGGGGCCAATCCAGGCCACCAGGTTCCGGGCATTCCGGCTGCGCAGCAGTTCGACCGTGTTGGCGATGACGCCGTCGAGGATACCCTGGCGGCCGGCGTGCACAACAGCCGTGGCTCCCTCTGCACCGTCCCCGGCGGAGAGAACCACCGGAACACAATCGGCGACCATTACCGCCAGCGGGGTTGCCCCGCTGACGCTTACCAACGCATCAGCGCTGATCAGCTCACCCGCCGCTGCGTCCTCGACTATCTCGGCGGTGGCCGAGTGAGTCTGGTGCATGAACCGGAGGGAACCCTCGTCGATACCCATGGCGGCTTCGAGCTCCCGCCGACGCCGAAGGACCGAGGCGGGCTTATCCCCCACATGAAGTGCGAGATTGCCCGCCCCACTATTCGTGAAGGCTACCCAACGGCCGGGGCCGATTTCCTGGCGCCAGAAGAACACGGCGTCGGTGGTTACTTCAGGAAGTCAGGCACATCGAGTTCGTCTGACCGGCTCGAGGAGAAGTCAGGCTCCACCACGGCGGGCAGGTCGACGTCGAACCCTGAGTCGGCTGGGACGTTGTTGCCTGACTGCTGCGACCGCTGCGACCAGGCGCCGAGGCCTGCCGACGCGGGAACCGCTGCGGCCGCCGCCGGGGCGCTCGCTCCGACGGACGGCGCTGAGACCGGCTTGGACAGCTGTGAGCTGGGCTGTGACGTCGCGTCGACCTGGTCGAAGCCAGCTGCAATCACGGTGACCCGAGCCTCGTCGCCGAGGGCGTCGTCGATTACGGCACCGAAGATGATGTTCGCTTCGGGGTGCGCTACTTCCTGGACCAGGCGGGCCGCCTCGTTGATTTCGAAGAGCCCCAGATCGGAGCCACCCTGGATGGAGAGCAGAACACCGTGAGCTCCGTCGATCGATGCTTCAAGCAGCGGCGAGGCAATGGCCAGTTCGGCCGCCTTGACGGCCCGATCTTCGCCGCGTGCCGAGCCGATGCCCATCAGCGCCGAACCGGCGCCCTGCATCACTGACTTCACGTCGGCGAAGTCGAGGTTGATCAGGCCAGGCGTGGTAATCAGGTCGGTGATGCCCTGAACACCTGAGAGCAGCACCTGGTCGGCTGAGCGGAAGGCATCGAGCATCGACACGTTGCGGTCGCTGATGGAGAGCAGACGATCGTTGGGGATGACGATCAGGGTGTCAACCTCGTCGCGGAGCGTATCGATCCCGGTTTCGGCCTGATTCGACCGGCGCCGACCTTCAAAGGTGAAGGGACGGGTGACCACGCCAATGGTCAGGGCGCCCAGGGACCTCGCGATACGAGCCACGACCGGTGCACCACCGGTTCCCGTACCGCCGCCTTCGCCTGCGGTAACAAACACCATGTCGGCGCCGCGCAGGACTTCCTCGATTTCTTCTGCATGATCTTCGGCCGCGCGGCGTCCCACCTCTGGGTCTGCGCCGGCGCCGAGGCCGCGGGTCAGTTCCCGTCCGACGTCGAGCTTCACGTCGGCGTCGCTCATCAGCAGGGCCTGTGCGTCGGTGTTGATGGCGATGAATTCAACGCCACGCAATCCCACCTCGATCATTCGGTTGACGGCGTTTACGCCACCGCCGCCGATGCCTACTACCTTGATGACGGCCAAGTAATTCTGCGGTGCTGCCACGGTCCTGTGTCCCTTGTTCGAATGCGCTGTGTGGGGCCTGATCCGGCTGGATCTGTTCCCAGCCTTCACCTTGACAACATTAACTCTCAACTTGAAAGTCAATGTTATGTCAAGTAACTTCTATTCAAGACGCTATGGGCAGGTGCACTCATCTGCAATGACCGAGCCCGCGTGTCGGATAATTCTTTAGCGAGTGACCGGACTCAACGGCGTGCTTACGTCAAAGACCTCGGCCGGCGGATCGGTCTGCGGGCCTGATAGCAGCGCCTCCAGCACCAGCGCCTTGGCCTGGTTCTCGTCCGAGCTACCCCAGAAGATGGTCTGGTCATTGGCGAGGGACAGTTCGACCGAATCCACGGAGTCCGCCGATGCGTGATTGAGCTGATTCAGGATACTCTCCGGCAAGGCGTCGAGCACCTCGGCGATCGAGGAAAACACTTCGCTGTTTACCGCATCGGTGCCGCCATCGATGAGGGGCAGCTGAACGGCATTGCGGTCGGCAACCGAGGCAAGTTGGCGCCCCTCCGCATCGATGAGGATAAAACGCTCGCTGCTCTGCAGGATCGCCACCGGTATCCGTTCCTCAATGGTGATCGCCAGGCCCGACGGCGGTACGGCGGCCACCGTGACGCTTTCAATCGGTGCGAACCCTTCGAGGAGCTGCTCGACATCCTCGTCGGCGATCTGTGGCAGGGGTGTTCCCAGCAACGGGTCGAGGGCGGCCGTGGCCTCCTCGGTGGTCACGAGCGTATTGCCGCTCACCTCGACGGAGCGTAGCGCCAGGGCGGGCGAAAAAATGAGATAGGCAAGCAACCCCGCCATCAGTAGCACCACACCGGTGAGGCCCAGGATGAGATTCCGACGTCGACGCTTCCTGGGCGGCTCAGGGAAGGCAACCACCGAATTGGCGGTGTCGTCATCGTCAAGTTCCTCCGGTAGCCACGGGTCCCCTGGGATCTTGAGCATCGAGACCTTACTGCTGGTGACCCGTGGCACCCGGACAGGCGCCGGCGCGCCGGACCCCGTCCCTGACCCCGCAGCCAGCTCGGAACCCGCGCCGGCCTCGGCCCCTGCACCGGGGGGTTTCGGCTTGCGACGGCTCATGAGTCGCGGGCGCTGTTGTCGGGCAGGGTGAGCAGGCCGACGAGTTCGGCACCGTACTGGGTGACGTCACCCGCCCCCACGGTCAGGATGATGTCCCCAGGGGCCGCACGGTTAACGACTGCCCTGACGGCTGCTGCAGGATCCGGGGCGTACCCGCCGGGCACGGTGAGTTGGTCGGTGATGAGTCGGCTGGTCACGCCGGGCATCGGGTCCTCGCGGGCCGCATATATATCCAGTACGGTGGCCGAGTCCGCCAGGTTGAGCGCCTGGGCGAACTCCACCGCGAATTCCCGGGTGCGGGAGAACAGGTGCGGCTGGAAGAGGACGTGCACGTGGTGGCCGGCAGCGACGGCACGTGCCGCCGTCAGGGCCGCCGTCACTTCGGTGGGGTGATGAGCGTAGTCGTCGAAAACCCTCACTCCCCTGCCAGCACCCTTCGCTTCGAAC
>NZ_ALPM01000010.1:39650-44901 GCF_000294595.1 Arthrobacter sp. TB 23
GGCGGGCGGCGCCCGAGAAGGTGGCGAGGCCGGCTGCCGCTGCGGCGGGGTCGACGCCCAGTTCGAGGGCGACGGAGAATGCTGCTACCGCGTTCCGCACGTTGTGTTCACCGGGCACGTTCAGCTGGAGTTCCTGCTCGCTGTCCAGTCCGTCCACTGAGAACGACAGCATGCTCGTGGAGGCACTACCCACGGCCTGGGTCGCACCAATCCGCACGTCAGCCGTCGGCGAGTATCCGTAGGTCCTGATCCTGCGGGTGTCGCCGACCCGTCCGGCGAGGGCTGCCGCACCGGCGTCGTCGACGCAGGTCACCAACACGCCGTCGTCGGCGGGCAGCAGGGCGGCGAACTGGTCGAATACCTCGTACACCGCTGCGGCCGTCCCGTAGTGGTCCAGGTGGTCTGCCTCCACATTGGTCACCACAGCGATCCGCGGCGAGTAGTTGAGGAATGAGCCATCCGATTCATCGGCTTCTGCAACAAAGACGCCGCCATCACTCCAGGCCGCGTTGACCCCAAGCGCTGCGACCTCACCGCCGATGGCGAAAGATGGGTCGAACCCGGCGGACTGCAGCATCACCGTGATCATGGCGGTGGTGGTGGTTTTGCCATGGGTACCAGCGACCGCCACCACTTCCCTGCCGGACATCGCGGCGGCCAGGGCCTGGGACCGGTGCAGGATCCGCAGGCCCTGTTGTTGGGCGGCCACCAGTTCGGGGTTGGTCGCCCTGATGGCGGTGGAGATCACGACCGTGTCGACGCCTGCAACATTCTCGGCCCGCTGGCCGACGGCGGTACGCGCGCCGAGAGCAGCGAGGGCCTGCAGGCCCCGCGAGTCCGCGGCGTCGGATCCGGACACCTGAACGCCCTGGCCCAGCAACACTCGGGCCACTGCCGACATGCCGGCGCCGCCAAGGCCAATGAAATGGACCCGCCCGAGATCGGCGGGGGTCAGGGTGGTTCCGGTCATGACTGTGCCCCGCGTCCGGCGGCGACGACGAGTCGGGCCATCTGAGTATCGGCGTCACGCACTCCGAGCCGGGCGCTGGCTGCGGCCATCGCGTCGAGGGCGGCCTGGTTTTTCAGCAGCGGAAACACGTGTCCGGTCAACCAGTCTGCCGTCAGCGCAGCGTCGTCGACCAGCAGCGCGCCCCCCGCGGTGATCAGGTCCGCCGCGTTCCGGCGCTGCTCTCCGTTGCCGTGCGGCAGCGGGACGAACACTGCGGGCAGCCCGACGGCGCTCACCTCGCACACCGTGGCGGCCCCCGCACGAGCGAGCAGCAGGTCTGCGGCCGCGTAGACAGTTTCCATATCGTCGACGTACTCAATCTGGCGGTAGCCTTCGGCCTGGAGCGGTCGCCCATCGGCGCCCGTCACACCTTTGCCGCCGCCGGTAATGTGCAGCAACTGGATTCCCTCGGCCGCGAGCAGGGGCACCACGGCGGCGACGGCCCGGTTGATGCTGACAGCCCCCGACGACCCACCGGTCACGATCAGTGCGGGCTGGGTGGTGTTCAGCCCAAGGGCAGCGCGGGCGGCAGCCCGGGAGGTGGCACGGTCAAGGGTGGAAATACTGCGTCGCATCGGCATGCCGACCACCTCAGCTTTGGGGAGGCCGGTGCCCTTGAAGGCGACCGCCACAGTGGTGGCAATCCGCGCTCCGAGCCGGTTGGCCAGCCCTGGCTGGGCGTTCGCCTCATGGATCACTACCGGGATTTTCCGGCGCCACGCAGCCAGGTACAGGGGTGTGGAGACGTAACCGCCGACGCCGACGACGACGTCGGCCTCCGCGCGGTCGAGTACGCCCAGCGCCTGCCGGACGGCGCGGATCAGCCGGGCGGGGAGCTTCACCAGGTCGATCGACGGGCGGCGAGGCATCGGGACCCGGTCAATAGTCTCGAGCTGGTACCCCGCAGCCGGAACCAGTCGTGTCTCCATTCCCGCGGCAGTCCCCACAACTACCTGCCGGGTGTCAGGATCGTGTTCAGCCAGGGCATGGGCAATGGCCAGCAGTGGACTGATGTGACCGGCGGTACCGCCGCCGGCCAGGACCACCGAGAGGGGGTTTGTGCTCATCGGGCTGCTGGTTCGCTTTCTGTGGAACGGGGATCTGTAGTGGTCCCGGCTACTGCACCGGAATCTGGTGCTGGGGGCATTTTGCGGGCGAAGGCCAGCAGGACTCCGACCGCCCCAAGGGTGAAGGTCAGCGCTGACCCACCGTAGGAGATGAAGGGTAGCGGAACACCGATGACGGGCAGGACGCCGGTGACCATCCCAATGTTCACGAACGCCTGGCCGATCAGCCACACCAGAATGGAGCCGAGCAGGATTCGCACGAAGGGGTCGGTGTAGCGTCGGGCAACCCTGATGGTTGCGACGGCGAGGATCCCGAACAGAATGACCACCACCAGGGTGCCCACCAGCCCAAACTCTTCACCAATGATCGCGAAGATGAAGTCGTTGTGGGCTTCGGGAATCCAGTTCCACTTTTGCCGGCTCTGCCCAATACCGACTCCCCACCAGCCGCCGGACGCCAGCGCGAAGAGCCCGTTGTCGGCCTGCAGACACAGGTCCTGACCGTCATCGCAGCTGAGCCGCAGCCAGGCTGTGATCCTGTCGCTGCGGTTGCCACTCACCAGCACCATGACGATTGCGCCGGCGATCCCAGCGATCCCTGCGATGGTGAACATTTTCATTGGCGCCCCGGCGAAGAAGAGCGCCGCCGCGAGAATCATCATCATGATGATCACGGTGCCCAGGTCACCACCGAGTAGGACCAGCCCGATCGGGAGCCCACCCAGGGGCAGGGCTGGGATCATCGCGTGTTTCCAGTTGCGGATCAGCCGCCCCTTGCGGGCCAGAACACTGGCCAGCCAAATGGCGAGGGCAAGTTTCGCCGGTTCGGAGGGCTGCATGGTGAAGCCGCCGATTTGAATCCAGTTCTGGTTGCCGTTGATGTTCACACCAATGGCAAGTACGAGGACCAGAAGAACTACCGCGATGCCGAGCACCGGCCACGCCATCATGCGGTAGGCGCGCGCACCGAACCGTGACAGGAGCAGCATCAGGACCAGCCCACCGGCGGCCCACGTGGCCTGCCTGAGGAACAGGTCGAACTCGCTGCTGCCCTCGGCGATCGCTTCCACCGAAGATGCTGAAAGCACCATCATCAGACCGATCGCCGTCAGTGCGAGGGCCGACCCGAGGATCATGTAGTAGCTGGCGCCACTGGCCTGCTTGTCGCTGCCTTCGAGGTACGTCCAGAACTGTCCGAAGCGGGCGCGGAGACCCTTCTTCGCCGGGGCGTTGCCCTCAGCGGAGGGGGTGGAAGGTGTGGGGGTGTTGGGTGAGGCGGGTACAGAGGGAGTTCGGGAATGCTGACGCATCACCGGCTTCCGACGGACTGGCCGGGTGGGCGTGGTGACCATTAGAACTCCTTTGCGGTCTTCGCCTGCCCTTCCACGATCACTTGGACGGCCTCGATAAAGGCCTTGCCCCGGTGAGCATAGGAGGAAAACTGATCCATGGATGCTGCCGCCGGGGCCATCAACACGGTGTCGCCGTCGCCAGCTAACCGCGCAGATTCCCTTACCGCCGATTCCATCACCCGCTCGCCCAGGGGCGCGAGGGTGGAATCGTCGGCCAACGTCACATCTTCAGTCTCTCCCGGGGCCACTTCGATCAGTGGAACATCCGGAGCGTGTCGGCGCAATGAACCGATCAGGTCCGAGCTGTCGGTGCCGATCAGCACCACCGCCTTGAGTCGCTGCGCGTGCGTCTGCACCAGCTGGTCGTAGTTGACGCCTTTGGAGAGCCCCCCGGCGATCCAGATCACCGAGTGGAAGGCCGAAAGGGACGCTGCTGCCGCATGCGGATTGGTCGCTTTGGAGTCGTTGATCCACAGGATTCCGTCCCGCGAGGAGACGAGCTGGATCCGGTGCTCGGTGGGCTGGTAGTTCCGGATCCCGGCGCGGATCGCTGCCGGCTCGACGCCCGCTGCCCGAACCATTGCGGCGGCCGCGAGGGCGTTCGCCACCAGGTGGCGGGGCACCAGCTCCCCCAGGTCCTTGATCGCAGCCAGCTCAACAGCGGAATCCTTGCGCTGTTCGATGAAGGCGCGGTCCACCAGGAGGTCATCGACCACTCCCAGCATGCTGACTGCCGGTGTTGAGGTGGTGAAACCGATGGCCCGGCAGCCCTCGATGACGTCGGCTTCCTCGACCATCCGTTCGGTGGCGGGCTGTTCGGCGTTGTAGACGCAAGCCACTTTGGTATTGGCGTAAATCTTTGCTTTGTCGGCGGTGTACTGATCGAACCCACCGTGCCAATCGACGTGGTCCTCCGCAACGTTCAGGCACACACTCGCCAGCGGCGAGATGGACCCGGTCCAGTGCAGCTGGAAACTGGACAGTTCGACGGCGATGAAATCGTAGCCCTGCGGGTCACGGATCGCGTCGAGAATGGGGGTACCGATGTTGCCCGCGGCGACGGCGCGGAGGCCTGCGGCCAGCAGCATCGACTCCACCAGGGAGACGGTGGTGGTTTTGCCGTTGGTGCCGGTGATGGTCAGCCACTCGGCGGTGGGGCGGCCTTCGCGGATCCTGACTCGCCAGGCCAGTTCGACGTCGCCCCAGACCGGGATTCCTGCGTCTTTTGCGGCCCTGAGGAGCGGCTGCTGCGGGGTCCAGCCCGGTGAGGTGACCACCAGATCGGGCTGGCTGCCATCGATGAGCGGAATTCTCGTTGCGTGTTCGGCGCCGAGGAGGACGTCCACGGCACCGACGATCGACAGCGTGTCCGCCTTGGCGCGGTTCTCGGCCGAATCGGATCCGTCGACTACCACCACGCGGGCACCCAGTTCAATGAGCGTATCGGCGACGGAGAACCCGGACAGGCCGATGCCGGTGACTGCTACCCGCAGCCCTTTCCAGTCGGCATCCCAGGTGGTCAGGGAATCGAGGTCACGGGCACCCGCGGGGATGGTTCCGGTCATATCAGCACCACCCATTCGGCGTAGAAGATTCCGAGTGCGGTGGCCACGAATAGCCCGGCAAGAATCCAGAACCGGACGACAACTGTGACTTCCTGCCAGCCCTTGAGTTCGAAGTGGTGCTGGAGCGGAGCCATTTTGAACACCCGTTTGCCGCCGGAGAGTTTGAAGTAGCCGACCTGGATGATCACCGACAGCGTGATCATGACGAACAGCCCGGCGAGGATGACGAGCAGCAGCTGGGTGCGGGACAGGATCGCG
>NZ_ALPM01000010.1:44910-50910 GCF_000294595.1 Arthrobacter sp. TB 23
CCGCCGATGGCGAGCGAGCCGGTGTCACCCATGAAGATCTTTGCAGGCGAGGTGTTCCACCAGAGGAACCCGACCAGCGCACCGCACATGGTGCCGGCGATGAGGGCCAGATCGAGGGGGTCCCGGACGGTGTAACAGACGCTCCTGGCGACCTCGTCGAGTGCGCAACTCTGGTTGGACTGCCAAATGCCCATCAGCATGTAGGCACCGAACACCAGGACGGATGCCCCGGCCGCAAGGCCGTCGAGACCGTCGGCGAGGTTCACGCCGTTGCTGGCTGCGGTGATGATGAGGTTGGACCAGATGACGAAGAGGACGGCGCCAACGATGGTGCCGGCGAAGGCCAGGTCGATCGACGTGTCGCGGATGAATGAAATGGCCGTTGAGGCCGGCGTCCTGCCGTTTTCGTTCGGGAAGCCAAGCGCAAGGACGGCGAAGATGATGCCGACGAGGGTCTGTCCCGCGATTTTCGCCGGGGCGCTGAGGCCCAGACTCCGCTGTTTGGAGATCTTGATGTAGTCGTCGAAGAATCCGACGATTCCCATGCCGACCATCAGGAGTAGCAGCAACAGACCCGAGACGGACGGCCCGGTGGAGACTCCGGCCCAGATCATCAGCAGGTGGGTGACGAAGTAGGCGATCAGGACGGAACCGACGATGACGGCGCCGCCCATGGTGGGCGTCCCGCGCTTGGTGTGGTGGGCTGTGGGGCCGTCATCGCGAATGAATTGACCGTAGCCACGGTTCACGAGCAGGCGGATAAACAGCGGGGTACCCACGAGAGCCAGCACCAGCCCCATGGCTGAGCCGATCAGTAGCGCAATCACAGCTGCGGCCCCCCTTGGAGGTCAGTTGGGCCGGGCTCTGATGGTTCAGGCGTGGCAGTGGATGGTGCAACAGTCGAGGACAATGCTATCCGATCACCTAAAAATCGAAGCCCCGCCCCGTTGGAGGATTTGAACAGCACCAGGTCTCCAGGTTCCAGAGCCGAGGCGAGAATTTCCTCGGCCGCCGCGACGTCATCGGCGAACAGGACCTCATCCCCCCAGGACCCCTCGAGGACTGCACCGTTATAGAGAGCACGGGCCCCCATCCCGATCACGAGCAGCTTGGTGATGTTGAGCCGAACCACGACCCGACCGACGGCGTCGTGCTCGGTGATCGATTCGTCGCCGAGTTCGAGCATTTCGCCGAGCACGGCCCAGGTGCGGCGACCCCGCCCTAGTTCGGCCAGGGTACGAAGCGCGGCTCGCATTGAGTCAGGATTGGCGTTGTACGCGTCGTTGATGACCGTCACGCCGTCGGCGCGTTCGGTGCGTTCCATCCGCCAGCGACTCTGTGCTTCCGACCGCGACAGGGCGTCGGCGATGGCCGCGCCCGGGATGCCGAGCGTCCCGGCAATTGATGCGGCGGCGAGGAGGTTGGTGATTTGGTGCGTCCCGATCAGCCGTGAGGTGACCTGATGCTCGGTGGACCCGTCGGGACCGGGCAGGCCCAGCGTGAATGATGGGTGCCCACCGGGGGTGGTTGTGACACCGGTGGCCCGAACAACTGGTCCGCCGCCGGGGAGATGCGAGTTGTCGGAAGTGAAGTAGAGCTTGGACGCGGCGGTCACGGTCTCCATGGCCAAAACCCGGGCGTCGTCGGCGTTGATGATTGCCGTTCCGCTTCCCGGCAGCGAACGAAGCAGCTCCGACTTGGCCTTGGCGATGTTGTCCACTCCACCGAACTCTCCGGCGTGGGCGCTGCCAACTCCCAGGACCACACCGATATCGGGCGCGACCATGTCCGCAAGGTAGGTAATCTGCCCGATCTTAGTGGCACCCATTTCGATGATCAGATACCTGGTGTCGTAATCGGCGCTGAAGACGGTCAGCGGAACGCCCACCTCGCCGTTGTAGGACCCGATCGGGGCAACAGTGGGGGCATGCTCCCTGAGGATGCCTGCCAGCAGGTCCTTGGTGGTGGTCTTACCGGCCGAGCCGGTGATGCCGATCACCGTCAGCGGTGAATGGGCGCGCAATCTTTCCACCACGGCGGCAGCGAGCCGGCCCATGGCCAACACCACATCGTCGACGACGACGGCGGGGTACTCGCCAGCACCAGCGGCGTCCTCATTCGCTACCGGGTGTTCCAGCAGTGCCAGCACAGCCCCATTACGGAAGGCCTGCGGCACGAACTGGTGACCGTCAGCGTTTGCACCGGGCTTGGCGACGAACAGGCCACCGGCCTGTACCTCGCGGGAATCCACGGTGACGGAGCTAACGGTCTGGGTCTGCCGTGCTGCGGCAGTGGGGGTCAACTGACCCTTGGTGATTGCCGCGATTTCGGCTGCGCTTAGTTCAATCATGACGGTCTAGGATTCTATCCTGTGGCTGGGGTGGACAGAGAATCCGTAGCGTGTCAACGCCCGGGCCAGTTCCACCCGGTCATCGAGCGGCAGGTTGACTCCCTTGACTTCCTGCCAGACCTCGTGGCCGCGCCCAGCAATCAGGACCGTATCAGCAGCGGTGGCCATTGCCACTGCGCGGTCGATCGCCTCGGCACGGGGATAAATTTCGAGTACCTCGCACGGGCGTTCGGCGGCGTCACGGGCCCTCAGTGCCCCCTCCAGGACGCCCTGCCTGATCACGGCCTCGTCTTCATCGTGGGGGTCGTCGTCGGTGACAATCACCACGTCGGCCAGCTGCGCGGCGGTGGCCCCCATGAGTGGACGTTTGGTCTGGTCCCGCTGTCCGGTGGCGCCGAACACCACAATCAGCTTCGCCTCCGGGGCGGGAGGCCTGACCGATTCCAGGGTGCGGGCCAGAGCATCAGGGTTGTGGGCGAAATCGACTATTGCTGCCGGGTGGTCGCCGATGAGCTGCATGCGTCCTGGTACTGCCGCCGAGAACGGATCGGCGCTGTCCGCGGCGCGCTGCACGTCGTCTGCAGCCACCCCTGAGGCGAGCACCATTACCGTCGCCAGTGCGGCGTTCGAGATATTGAAGGTACCCGGCAGGCCCGAGTGCAGCGTGAGTTCTTCCCCCGCTGGTCCGTGCAGCGAGAATCGGTGGCCGAGCCCGTGTTTGACCACATTACGAACCTGCCAGTCGGCGGTGTGGGGTGGTGTCCCGCCGTCGTTCGTGTGGCCGTCGTTCGTCTGGGCGTCGTTCGTGTGGCCGTCGTTCGTCTGGGCGTCGTCGTCCTGGGTGACGCTCGTGCTGAGGGTGACGACGTCGGCCCCGGCCACCTCGGCCATTTTCAGGCCCCACGGGTCGTCGATAATGATGACCGCGCGGCTCGTCCGTTCCCGCGCGAAGAGCTCAGCCTTGACCGCAAAGTACTCCTCCATGGTGCCGTGCAGGTCGAGGTGGTCCTGGGTCAGGTTGGTGAACCCGGCCACGTCGAAGTGGACGCTGTCCACCCGACGGTACTCAATCGCGTGGGAAGACACCTCCATGGCGGCGGTTTCGATCCCCCGTTCACGCATCAACCCGAGGATGCCATGTACCTGCGGCGATTCGGGGGTGGTGAGAGCGCTGGCGATTGGTTGGCCGCCGGCATGGATCTCAATGGTTCCCATCAACCCGGTGGTCCGACCCAGCCCCGCCAGCAACGCATTGATGAAGTAGGTGGTGGTGGTTTTGCCGTTGGTGCCGGTGACGCCGAACAGGGCGGGCCGGCTCGTTTCGGCCGGCTGACTGTTGAAGATGGTCGCCGACAGTGGACCCACGAGTTCCCTGAGGCGGGCAGCTCTGAACAGGGGAACGGTGCCGACCAGTTCGGCTGCGGCTGCGGCGGCTTCCACCCCTGCCTCGTCGGTCAGGACGGCGACGGCGCCAGAGCGCAGAGCGGCGGCGGTGAACGACGCACCGTGTCTGCCTGAACCGGGTAGGGCTATGTACAGATCCCCGGCCCTGATCATTCTGGAATCAATCGCCACCCCGGTCACACGGACGTGGGCGGCGGCGTCGTCGTGCCCGGGAACCGGTTCGACAGTCGGCAACCCGGCTGGAAGGTCGCTGAATGCCTGTGCCAGCGGGACCGGAGCCACTACTGCTGGACGCATCCCGGCATCGGGTTGCGCGGCGGAATCTTCAATTGTTGGCACGTGTGTTGCTCCGGGTCAGTACTCGATGGGGTAGGTCTCGGGCTTGCCGGTGGATGGTGCGACGTTCCTGGCGTTGAGCACCTGTTCCATTACCTTTTGGAATGACTCCCCCGGTATCAGATAATACAGATCGCCCTGCGGCCGCTGCAGCGTCACCACCACGACGTACTCCGGGTCATCCATTGGCGCCATGCCAGCGTAGGTGAGGGTGTACCCGTCGTAGCCGCCGGTAGCGCTTGGCGCTTCGGCCGTGCCCGTCTTGGATCCCACGCGGTATTCGTCCAGCGCACCCGAAGCACCTGAGCCATCAACGGTAACGGTTTCGAGCATCTTCTGTAGCTGGCCTGAGGTTTCAGTGGAGACCACTTCGACGCCCTCGTCCTGGGGCACCTTGTGCTCGGTTCCGTCGGGGTCAATGTAGGCATCGATCAACCGTGGTTTCAGCCGGACGCCGTCGTTGGCGATTGTCTGGTAGACCATCGCGGTGTGCAGCGCAGTCTGCGCGAGGCCCTGCCCGAACAGCACCGTGTACTGCTGGCGGTCGTCCCACTCTTCCGGCTGGGCGAGGATACCGCTGGTCTCACCGTTCAAACCGACATCGAGGGGCTGCCCGATCCCAAACTTGGTGAGCCAGTCGTAGCGCTGTTGCTTGCTGAGCTGCTCACCAATCATCACCGTTCCGGTGTTCATGGATTTGGCGAAGATTCCGGCGGCGGTGCGCTGCTCCTCGCCATGCTCGAAAGCATCTTTGAACGTCTGGTTGTCCACGGTGTAGGTGTTTGGCAACAGGAATTCGCTGGTGGGTTCAATGATTCCCTCCTCCAGCCCTGCTGCCATGGTGATCAGCTTGGTGGTGGAGCCGGGCTCGAAGGATGAGGTGACCGAGAGGGGTTTACGAAATTCGGGTTCAGTGGCTCCCGGGTTATTCGGGTCCATGGTGGTGGACTCGGCCATCGCGACAATGCCGCCGGTATCCGCTTCGACGACCACGATGTTGCCCCACTGGGCGTCGTACTCCTCCACCTGGGAGGCGATGGTCTGCTGGGCAAACCACTGGAGATCCTGGTCGATGGTCAGCTTGACTGACTGTCCGTCCTTGGCCGGCACATCCTCGTTGGTGGCGTAGGGAATCCGGATGCCGTCACCGCCGATCTCAAAGGTGCGGCTACCTGCTTCGCCGGTGAGCCGGTCGTCCTGGGTGAGCTCGAGGCCCTCATTCTGCTCGCCAACGAACCCGACGATTGATCCGGCGACCGGCCCGGAGGGGTAGGTGCGAAGGCTGACCGGGTCGGCGTAGACACCAGGCATCCGCACGGCCAATGCGGCGTTCTTGACCTCAGGGGTGACTTCCTGGGCGACATACCCGAACTTTTTGTCCCCGATGATTGCCGCCTCGAGGGTGGCCGCATCCTGGCCGAGGATCGTCGAGAGCTCGGCAAAACCCTCATCCATGGTGAGCTCCTCGCGGTCCCCCTCATCGTTGATCCGGGCGAAGGTGTCGCCTTCGGCGAGGGTCTGATCCACCACGATGTCGAAGCGCTCCACGCTGCGGGCCAGGTAATTTCCCTTGCTGTCGAGAATATCGCCGCGCATTGGCTGCACCGGGAACGATTCGAGCCGCTTATTCAGTCCGGCCTGCGCCATGCCGCCGAGGTCGAGCGCCTGCACCTGAAATAACCGGACCCCCAGCACCAGCAGGAGGATCAGGACGAAGGCCAGACCTACGCGTAGCCTTTTCGCGCCGAGAGCCACCCGGAATTTGTCGTGCTCAGTTGCTGTAGCCACTTCAATATCCTTCGGTGTCTTTCGGGTGATCGTCGATCGTGTGCGTTACCCGCCGGTGCCTTGCTGTGGTGCTGGAATTGATCCGCCGTTAAGCTCGATTGCCTGCGGCTGCTCGGCGGGGG
>NZ_ALPM01000011.1:0-8603 GCF_000294595.1 Arthrobacter sp. TB 23
GTTGCAGCGGCTGGTGCGTCGGCTGCAGACGCTGCAGCTTCCTCCCTTGGAGGGGCCTCGACAGCAACCGCGACGCCAGCCGTGGACACCTCGGGGGCGGCGATGAGCGCCAATGGCTCGCCGCCCTCCTTCGCAGCCTCGGGACTACCTGCAATTTTCATCGAATCTACATCAATGGAGCCGAATCCAGGGGAGGCGACCATGCCGAGTTCCCGGGCTTCCGCAGCGAGGTTCTGTGGCGCATTGAGGTCTTCCATTTGTTGGGTGAGCGCCTGGTTCTCCTGATTCAGGGCGATCTGCTGGTTACGCAGTTCCACAAGTTCATATTGGCTACTGGAGACCGAGATATTGAGCATCAGAACCGTCACCAGAGCGCCGACCAGGGCGATCATGCTGAACACCGCGAAGGGGATCCGACGCCGGGCCGGTCCGGCTGGCACCAGCGAGAGCGGCGTCCGGACCTGCTGGGAGGATCCGCTTCCCGTTTCGGGGGTAGCCAGCGGCGCGTAGGATTCAGCGAGTTGCTGGCTCATGATGCATTCCTGTCTTTGGTGCTTCGAGTGTTCTTGATTCGTTCTACTGCGCGCAGCTTTGCCGATGCCGCCCGCGGGTTTTCTTCAATTTCCTGCTCGGTCGGGGCTTCGGTGCCCTTGGTCAGCGACTTGAGGTAGGGCTTGTGCTCCTCGAGTTCCACCGGAAATCCGACTGGGGCTGAGGAGCGGGTACCGGCGGTGAAGGCAGCCTTGACGATCTTGTCCTCGAGCGAGTGGTAGGACATGGCCACCGCCCGCCCGCCGAGAATCAGTGAGTCGACGGCGGCGGGAATTGCCCGTTCGAGCACGGTCAGCTCCTCGTTGACTTCGATCCGGAGCGCCTGGAAGGTCCGTTTGGCCGGGTGTCCCCCGGTCCGTGCCGCCCCTGCGGGGACCACGGCGCGGATGACGTCGACCAGTTGGCCTGTCGAGGTGAAGGGGGTGTCACGGCGGGCGGCGACAATGGCCGATGAGATCCGGCCAGCGAACTTCTCCTCACCCCAGGCACGAATAATGCGGAGCAGGTCCGTCTCGGAGTACACGTTGACGACGTCTGCTGCGGTCTGCCCAACGCTGGTATCCATCCGCATGTCCAGTGGCGCGTCATAGGAGTAGGCGAATCCCCGGTCACGTTCGTCCAGTTGGAGGGAGGACACTCCCAGGTCGAAGAGCACACCGTCAACAGCGTCGATGCCCAGATCCTCGAGGACCTCGGGAAGCTCGTCATACACCGCGTGGACCAGATCGGTTCGCCCCGAGAAGGTTGCGAGCCGTTCGCCGGCCAGGGCAAGTGCCTGCAGATCGCGGTCAATCCCGACCAGGTGTGCCTGCGGAAACCGTGCCAGCAGGGATTCGGAGTGCCCGCCCATGCCCAGCGTGGCATCGACGACCACCGGCGTACGGCCGGCAGCTACCGCGGCGAGGAGGGCTGGTTCGAGGAGCGAGATGCAGCGTTCACGCAGTACCGGTACGTGCCGTTCACCGGTAGGGCGATCGTCGCTCATCCATTCGCTCCTTCCTCAGTGTTGCCTGCTTGGTTGTCTGTACAACACGTTTCTTGAGCCAGATCCCCATCCGACCAGGCGCGGTGCCCGCCTGGCTCCGGGGAAGGTGAGCCAGGTGGAACGTACGCCGGGCGGCTGGAGATCTCGTCCAAGAAGCCGTCCTGCATTTCGTGCGGTACTGCGTGGTGATGTGCGGTACTAGAAGAGACCCGGGAGAGCGTCCTCGTCGGTTTCGGAGAACGTGTTCTCCTGCTCCGCCAGATAGTTGTTCCAGGCCGTGGCGTCCCAGATCTCAGCACGGCTGCCCGCGCCAATCACTGCAAGTTCCCGGTCCAGTCCCGCATAGGTCCGAAGCGCCTGAGGAATGGTGATTCGTCCCTGCTTGTCGGGGACCTCATCTGAGGCCCCTGACAAAAACACCCTGCTGTAATCACGGGATTGCCGTGACGACAGCGGTGCTGTCCGCATCTGTTCGTGAAGCTGTTCAAACTCGCGCTGACTAAAAACGTAGATGCACCGTTCTTGCCCCCGGGTCAGCACCAATCCGTTGGATAGTTCCTCCCGGAACTTCGCTGGAAGGATCAACCTGCCCTTTTCATCGAGACGTGGCAGATGGGTTCCGAGGAACATCTGCCACCGCCCATCCAATCCGGAAAGCACCTCGCGGCACCACTACGCTCTTATAACCACCACTTTACTCCACATCCCTCCCCCGTCAATCCATTTAGGGGTTCCGACGCGATGAATTTCCTGGCAGTTCCCTGTATCGGCGGGACTGGAGCGCGGTGGTGGGAAGTGGAGGGATTTGAGCCGCCACAGCACACCCGGTCCTGACGATCCGGCCTCAGGGCGAGAAAAACGCCCGTTAAACGCCGATAGACCCGACTATGCGGGTCTATCGGCCAAGCAAATGATTGGGATTTACGCCAAGTGGATGAAAGTGGAGGGCGCTGGCGGCCGACCGATTGGCAACGTTAGGGCTGTTCGCGCTTGCGCTCGTCCCACTTCTCTTCGAGGGTGCTCAGAAAGCCTCCACTACGATTGACGGGCGCCGTTTTAATTCCCTGAGGCATTGGCGCTGATTCGGAGCCCTTGCCCCGGCTGGTGGCGTAATACACTCCAGCTCCCATGACCAGGAATCCTGCGACGCCCACCAGAATAATCTGGTTCGCTACGCCCAGCAGCAGAATCAAAATGCCTGCGACCGTCATCAACGCGCCGATGACGATCCTGCGCGTTGAAATCGTCCGCTGGGGGCTCGACGCCATCGAGCTGGCAAACTTTGGGTCGTCGTCGTGAAGCTGCTGCTCCAGCTGATCAAGCAGCCTCTGTTCGTGTTCCGAGAGTGCCATCACTGCCTCCATACTGATAATTAATCCTGGTCCCTCACCTCAACTAACGAGTACCTGATCAATCCAGTTCCCTACGACGGCATCGTCGCTGAGAGTGTTCCAAATTGACCGGCGTAGCTTGTTGATGTTGGCCTGTGCTCTAAGGATAGAGCGCAATGCCCACAAGGGAAAGTCGCAGCCCTGTCGGGTGGAAATCAGGGCTGCCAGCGTCCTTCAGGGAGGCGTTCAGGGAGCCGTATCGGTCGGTTTTCGAAACAGCTGGGCTGGCTGGATAGCCGACTTACCAAACTTCCGATTGACCTCATCGAGAGCCGACTCGGCGAGCCGCCAGTTCTCGTCCCGTCGGTCGATGGTGAGCTGATGCCCCAGTCCCGACGATGGCTCCAGCTGGTCCGCCCGCACTCCCACCAGCCGGACGCTCATGGGACGCTCCCCCAGTGCTGCCAGCAGCGATATCGCTGCCGCATAGATGGCATTCGCGCTGTCAGTAGGTTCGCTTAGCCTTTTGGTCCGCGTCAGCGTCGAGAAATCCGCGTAGCGCAGTTTGATTGCGACTCCGCCGCACTGAAGATGGGCTGATCGAAGCCTCGCCGCCGTCCGATGAGACAACCGAAGCATTTCGGTATGCAAGGTGGGATCGTCGCTGACGTCGGCAGCAAATGTCTCTTCGGCACCGATGGTCTTCTCCTGGCGGGTCACCGTCACGGTGCGCGGATCCCGACCCCAGGCGAGATCATGGACGTGCTGCCCGGAAACACCTAACAGCTTGCGCAGGGAAGATAGTGGGGTGTGCGCGAGGTCCTCCACGGAGCGGATCCCCAGCCGCGCCAGTACTTCCTGCGTTTTGGCGCCAACACCCCAGAGCGCTGACACGGGAAGGGTGTGCAGGTACGCCACAGTCTCCTCCCCCGGGATAACCAGCAGACCGTTGGGCTTCGAACGGGTCGAAGCAATCTTGGCAACAAATTTGGTGGTCGCAGCCCCCACACTCGCCGTAATTCCAAGCTCCCGGCGAATCGTTGTTCGAATCAGCTCACCAATTTCGCGCGGCCCACCGAGCCGACGCATCGACCCCGCAATGTCCAGGAAGGCTTCGTCGACGCTGAGCTGTTCCACCAAGGGAGTGATGGTTCCAAAGATCGACATCACACCATGTGAGACTGCCGAATACTTCTCATGATGGGGTTCAAGCACCACCCCCTGCGGACATAACCGCATGGCGGCCGACATCGGCATAGCCGAGCGGACTCCGAACCGCCGCGCCTCATAAGATGCTGACAGGACCACCGACCGGCCGCTGGGCGAACCGACAATCACCGGTGTGCCCACGAGGTCCGGACGATCCAGTAATTCGACAGCC
Organism: Arthrobacter sp. TB 23; assembly: GCF_000294595.1. Classification (NCBI taxonomy): domain Bacteria; kingdom Bacillati; phylum Actinomycetota; class Actinomycetes; order Micrococcales; family Micrococcaceae; genus Arthrobacter; species Arthrobacter sp. TB 23. The sequence goes on from NZ_ALPM01000011.1 coordinate 4,250, forward strand.
ACATAGAAGGCGTCCATGTCCACATGAAGGATGGTGCACTCTGCATCTGGGAGGTTAGTCCTGGGCCCGGCTGTCACAGTCCAATCGTAGCCAGTCAGTAGGATGGAATAACCCACAGACCAACCGGCCGGCGGAATGCCCGGCGCACCCCCACGCGGAAACCTATCCGCACACTGAGGAGAGCCAATGACCGACCGGACCCCCTTCGTCGAGGACGCCTCAGTCGCTCAGCTAATCGCTGACGAGCAGTCCACGTACCGCGCCGAGGTGACGAGAGGCCTTGGCCTCTTCCTCACGCGCCAACAGGCAATCCTCGGGGATATTGCCGATGATGCGCTGGAGCTGACTGCTGCTATTGGCCGACTGACTTCGGGTGGCAAGAGGCTACGCGCCTCACTCTGCTATTGGGGATTTCGAGGGGCCGGAGGATCCTCGGATGCACGCGAACCGGTTTTGGCCGGCGTCGCGCTTGAACTCTTCCAGGCGGCCGCGCTAATTCACGACGATGTAATTGACCGCTCCGATACCCGACGCGGCTCCCCCAGCGTGCACCGGCAGTTCGGAACGCTCCACGAGCGAAACCGCTGGCATTTAAGTTCGGACCGGTTTGGAGTATCTGCAGCTGTGCTGACCGGCGATATGTGCCTCTCCTTCAGCGAAGAACAGTTCTCGGATATCGGCCCTGGTGCGGCGTCGGGCACTGCGGCCCGGTCAATCTTCAACCGGATGCGCACCGAGGTGATGGCTGGCCAGTACCTGGACCTACTGGAAGAAGCGGTGGGGCCGGACCGGACGCCGGACGACGCCGCCGCGCGGGCACTGCGGATTGTCAGGTATAAATCTGCCAAGTATTCGATCGAGCACCCGCTTGGCCTTGGCGGCGCCCTGGGTGGTGCCGGCGCAGCACAGTTGGCTGGCTACTCGGCCTTCTCACTTCCGCTGGGTGAAGCGTTCCAGCTTCGGGACGACGTCCTGGGAGTGTTCGGCGACCCAACTGTCACGGGGAAACCCGCTGGGGACGATCTGAGGGAGGGGAAACGGACCCTACTCATCGCCAAGGCGCTTCAGAACGGGAGTCCGCGGGACCAGGAACTGATCAACAGCACCCTGGGCCAGGCGGATCTCGACGACGATGGGGTGTCACGACTGCGCGACGTCATTGCCTCTTCGGGAGCGCTGGTCGCGGTCGAGTCGCTGATTGCCGAACATTCAGAATCGGCAGCCCAGGCGCTAAAACGCCTGGAACTGGATGCGGTGTGCCGGTCGGCCCTTGCCGGGTTGGCAACCGCTGCGGTGAGCCGGTCAGCTTAGGCGGTAAACCCGGGCGATGACGAGTCCTGGCTTACCAGGCGGCGGCCTGGGCCCGTCGGCGAATTTCGGTTTTGCGGCCTTCGCGCAGCGCGTCGATAGGTCGTCCGGGCAGTGACTCGTCGGGGGTGAACAACCACCTGACAATATCCTCGTCGCTGAACCCGGAATCAGCGAGGACGATGATCGTCCCCTTGAGACTGTCAACTACTGCACCCTCGAAGATGAACTCCGCGGGGACGCTCCTGACGTTTCGTTCGGTGCTGCGGAGCGCGATTAGCGATTTCTCATCGAGCAGGCCGTGGACCTTGGTGATGGGCACATCCAACTCAAGTGCCACCTCCGGAAGGTTCAGCCAGGCGGGCACGAGTTCTTCGAGTTCATTCACCCCCTAAGGGTGCCAGATGTGAGGGCATCCCTCCACTTCTTGATCCGACACGCCGGCGATCAAGTAACGGGTTTGAACGGAACTATTGTGCTAGGTGACATTTAGTGTAGATTCTCATGAGTCACACCAGTAACACTAACAACATCAGACTCTCGCGCACCATCAGATGTTTTTGAAAGAGGTCCCCGACGGGCATGCCCGTCGGGTCTCCATTCGGCCATCGGCGCGGCCCGTACCGTTGACCATAGATGAGGATTTTGACCATGACTGCCCAGCGCTCATCATCGCCGCTGTTTAAAACCCGGGCCCAGGCCCCAGGTACCCGCATTCCCAACCGTTTCAATGTGGCGGTATCCACTGCCGCCATCCCCGCTGTACTGCTCTCCGCCGTCGCACTCGCGCAGCCAGCCGCTGCCGCACCCGTGACTGTGAGCTCACAGCAGGTTCCCCGCCTCGCCCCTGCCGTGACCGCTCCTGCGGGCCTCACCATCCCGGCGAGCACTATTGCGACCCGCATCCCGACCTTCCTGGCTCCGGCCCAGAGCGCCCCGAAGACCTACACCGTGCAGGCCGGCGATACCATCAGCGGGATCGCACTGAAGCTCGGCCTGGAAACCGGTGCCGTCCTCAAAGCCAATGGTCTGGGTGCAAGCTCGATCATCTACCCGGGTCAGAAGATCAAGCTCACTGGCGCATCCTCCAGCACGCCCGCTGCCAAGCCGGCAAACGACACGAAGCCGTCCTCCGGCTCTTCCTACACGGTGAAGGCCGGTGACACGCTGAGTGCCATCGCTGCCAACCACGGTGTCAGCCTGGGCACCGTGCTGGATGCCAATTCCCTGTCGATGTCATCGATCATTCACCCGGGCCAGAAGATCAAGCTGGGCGGTTCCGCTGAGGTTTCGGTTGCATCAACCGAAATCGCGCCTGCAGCGCCGCAGTCCGCCAAACCTGCCGCCAACGGCGGCAAGTACACGATCAAGGGTGGTGACACCCTGGGCGCCATCGCTGCCAAGCACAACGTCAGTCTTCGCGATCTGCTCTCAGCCAATGCCCTCAGCGCCACCACCATAATCCACCCCGGCGCCAAGCTGACCATCCCAGGCAAATCGGCGCCGACGGCGGAAGCAGCACCGGCTGCCGAGACCGATACGCCAGCAGATCTGGTCCCGTCCACCTTCCTGCACTACACCTACCCGCAGCACGTGGTATCCGAAGCAAACCGCAACAAGCACCTGCTCAACTCCCTGCCGGTCCCCGGCAACGAAGCCATGAAGACCATCGTTGCTGACACTGCACGTTCCATGGGCGTCGACCCGAGCCTCGCCCTGGCCGTGTCCTTCCAGGAGTCGGGCTTCAACCAGCGTGCGGTTTCGCCTGCCAACGCCATTGGTGCCATGCAGGTCATCCCGATGTCCGGTGAATGGGCCTCCGACCTTGTGGGACGCAAACTGAACCTGCTGGACCCCTACGACAACGCGACCGCCGGCGTAGCGATCCTGAAGTCGCTGATTCGCACCAGCGCCAGCCTTGAGGAAGCCATCGCTTCCTACTACCAGGGCCAGTACTCGGTGACTACCCACGGGATGTTCAGCGACACGAAGAACTATGTTGCCGCCATCAATGCCCACCAGGCGAACTTCCGGTAGCAACGCCATCGGACGGCCGTGAATCGGGGTGGAATCGGGTGTCGGTTCCACCCCGTTCCATGTGTGCACTTAGGATCGAAGGGTGCAGGGACGGCAGAATGACCCACTGGTTGGCTCAGTAGTAGACGGGCGATATCTCGTTTTGTCGCGCCTTGCCAGAGGCGGCATGTCGACCGTCTACCGGGCCACCGACCAGCGGCTCGATCGCGATGTGGCCCTCAAAATCCTCTATCCCCATCTCGCTGAAGACTCGAGTTTCCTCGATCGCTTTGAACGCGAGGCAAAGTCCGCCGCACGCCTGTCCCACCCGCACGTGGTCGGTGTCCTGGACCAGGGCGTCGAAGATTCCCCTGACCGCTCGCTGGCCTACCTGGTGATGGAATATGTGCCGGGGAAAACCCTCAGGGACCTGCTGCGGGAAAAGGGCAGGCTCACCCCACGGCTGGCTCTGGCCATGATGGACCCTGTGGTGGAAGGGCTTGGCGCCGCACACGACGTCGGGTTGGTCCACCGGGACGTCAAACCGGAAAATGTTCTTCTAGCGAGCAACGGCCGGATCAAAATCGCTGACTTTGGCCTGGCGCGGGCCGTTTCCACCACCACCAACACCGGCACCCTGATCGGGACGGTGGCCTATCTGTCCCCTGAATTGGTCACCGGCGGGGGCGCTGACGCCCGGAGCGACATTTATTCTGCGGGTATTGTCCTCTTTGAGCTGCTGACGGGGAAGCAACCATATACCGGGGATGTCCCGATCCGGGTAGCGCTCCAACATGCCAACTCGACCGTCCCGGCGCCGTCGAGCTTAGTCCCGGGTCTCGCGTCGGACATTGACGAGCTGGTGCAGTGGTGCACGGCTGTGGACCCTGAGGACCGACCGATCGACGGGAACGCCCTGCTGGGTGAACTACGACATATCCGGACCACCCTCACTGACGAGGAACTGGATTTCGAATTGCCCGTGGGCTCTGATCACGCCGCAGCAGCAGACCAGACCGGTGCCACCCCG
>NZ_ALPM01000012.1:0-7769 GCF_000294595.1 Arthrobacter sp. TB 23
GGCGGGCGCTTCGGCCACGGAAGTCATTCACTCTCCGCGCGGACCCCGCGCCACCGAGGTGATCCGCGCCGACCAGTCCCTGACCTCGGTCATCCCCCACGACGTTCAGCACACCAGAGCCATCCGGATCCCGGAGACCCACGCTGAATCACTTCCCGAGTCGGATCAGAGAACCGACAAACAGGCCCGACGGGAGTTCAAGGTCTACCAAAAGCAGCAGGCCAAGGCCGCCCTGCGGCCCGAGAAAGCGCTGCGCCCCGGCAACCGTGGACGCCGCAACGCTATCTGGGTGGTACTGCTTCTGCTCCTCGCTGGGCTCGCCGCGGGCCTGGGCTGGTTTTTCGGGGTGGGGCCCGGTGCACTGGCAACAGTGCCCGACGTCGTCAACCGTTCGGTGGACCAGGCCGAGTTGTTGCTGGCACAAAACGGCTTCGACGCCCCACGTTCGGAAGAAGAGTTTCACGACGAAGTGGCATCGGGGTTGGTGATCCGCAGCGAACCGGCGGCGCAAACGGAGATCCGCCGTTACCAGTCAGTCGAGCTGTTCGTGTCGAAAGGCCCCGAGCTGTTCGAGGTGCCGAATGTTGTTGACCGGGGTGAGGCTGCCGCCGCAGAACAACTGGCCGGCAGCGAGCTGGCAGTCGGTGAGATTACTCGGGAGTTCAACGCCGACGTCGAGGACGGACTGGTCATTAGCCAGGAGCCCGCCGCCGGTCATCAGACTCCGCGTGGCACCGCCGTGAACCTTGTCGTGTCCCAGGGCCCTGAACCTATTGAGGTTCCGGTGGTGACCGGGCAGCCGCGCGCCGACGCCGTTGCCGCCATCGAGGCCGCCGGCCTGGTGGCAGCGGTGGCCCCCGACGGCGAGAACAATCGAGACATACCCGAGGGCGCCGTCGTCGGGCAGAGCCCTTCCGGGGGGCAGCTGACCCGTGGGGAGACGGTGACCCTCACCCTGTCCCTGGGGCCCCGCCTGGTTGAGGTGCCCAACGTGTTCTCCCAGCGGGAAGAGGCAGCCGTGGCCGAACTTGAAGCGGCCGGATTCGTTGTCGTAGTGGACTACACGTTCGGCGGTTCGGTTCTCGGTCTGGTCGCAGGGCAGGATCTGACCGGCGAGCAGCCGGAGGGCTCCACCGTCACGATCACCGTCACGTAGCAAGGATCCACCAGGGTTTAGACACAACAGAGGCGAAGCGTTTCCGCTTCGCCTCTGTTGTGTCTAAACCTGCGGTGTTTGAACCTTCGGTGTTCGAACCTGCGGTGTTTGAACCTGTGGGCCCGGCTTGCCTAGCGCTTGGAGAGTGCTCCTGCGACCAGGAAAGCCATCTCCAGGGACTGCATGTGGTTCAGGCGTGGATCGCAGACCGACTCGTAGCGTTCCAGGAATGCTTCCTGATCCACGGGGTCGGCGCCGCCCAGGCACTCGGCGACGTCGTCGCCAGTCATCTCGACGTGGAGGCCGCCCGGGAAGGTGCCCAGCGAATTGTGCACCTCGAAGAAACCGCGAACCTCGTCCATGACGTCGTCGAAGTTACGGGTCTTGTAGCCGTTCGGCGACGTCACCGTGTTGCCATGCATCGGATCGGATACCCAGAGGACCTGCGCACCGGAGTCGGTGACTTTCTCGACCAGCCGGGGCAGCTTCTCACGAATGTTGCCGGCACCCATGCGCGTAATGAAGGTCAGGCGACCTGGCTCGCGATTGGGATCCAGTTTATCGATCAGTGCCAGGGCATCGTCGGGTGAGGTGTTCGGACCGAGCTTCACGCCGATCGGGTTCCGAACCCGCGACAGGAAGTCGATGTGGGCGCTGTCGATGTCACGGGTACGCTCCCCGATCCACAGGAAGTGGGCCGAGGTGTCGTACGGGAGCCCGGTGCGTGAGTCGGTCCGCGTCAGCGCCCGCTCGTAGTCGAGCAGGAGCGCTTCATGGCTTGCGAAGAACTCGACCCTCTTCAGTGCCTCGAAGTCGGTGCCGCAGGCATCCATGAACCGGACCGCGCGGTCGATTTCACCGGCCAGCGACTCGTAGCGAGAATGGGCTGGGTTGGCGGTGAAACCCTTGTTCCAGTGGTGGACCAGGCGTAGATCCGCAAAACCGCCCTGGGTGAAGGCACGGATCAGGTTAAGTGTGGAAGCGGACGTGTGGTACGCCTTGACCATGCGGGAAGCATCATGCCCACGCGACTCAGGGGTGAACTCGTAGCCGTTGACCATGTCGCCGCGGTACGCCGGAAGCGTCACGCCTTCGCGGGTCTCATCGTTGGATGAACGTGGCTTGGCGAACTGCCCAGCCATCCGGCCCATCTTGATCACCGGCAGTGATGCACCGTAAGTCAGGACCACTGCCATCTGCAGAATGGTGCGCACACGGGCGCTGATCCGATCTGCGGTTGCGCCCTCGAAGGTTTCGGCGCAGTCACCGCCCTGCAGCAAGAATGCCTTGCCCTGGGCAGCGGCGGCCAGGCGGTCACGCAGCACGTCGACCTCGCCGGCGAAGACCAGTGGAGGAAGGGTGGAAAGTTCTTTGACGGAGGCCGAATACACGCTGGGGTCCTGCCAGGTGGGCTGCTGCGAAATGGGCAGCTGGCGCCAATTGTCAAGCATCGCGCTTGCCTGCGGGCTGCTCTGCCCTGCTGGGGGAACGGTGGTTTCGGTGGGTGCGAAGATATCAGTCACCGGTTAAGCCTAATGGGTCTACATCCCCGCCGCTGCCGGGACCGTCACGCAGCGGAGCAGCACGTCACATTGTGCCGGGCGCCACGCTTCCTGGCCCAGCAGCCGGACTATCGTTTCCGGCTCAGCCAGACCGGCAATTTGATACTGGTGAGCCTGCTGCGCAAAGACTTCTGGTTGGTGTCCTGCTCCGCGGCTGTCGGGGCGGCGGAGGCGGATTTGCCGTGCGCCTTCTTTTCGGAGCTCTTCGCGGCCGCAAGCTTTTCCTTCACACTGCTCGCGTACACGTCCACATACTCCTGGCCGGAGAGTCGCATCAGTTCGTACATGATCTCGTCGGTCACGGACCGCTGAACAAAACGATCCTCGGCGAGACCTTCGTACCGGGAAAAATCGAGAGGTTCGCCGACGATGATGCCGATCCTGCGAATGTTGGGGATACGCCGGCCAATGGGTTGTACCTTGTCCGTGCCGATCATCGCTACCGGTATCACCGGCACCCCGGTGGCGAGCACCAGTTTGGCCACGCCGGTCTTTCCTCGATACAGCCGGCCGTCGGGACTGCGCGTTCCTTCGGGATAGATACCCAGGATCCCGCCATTGTTCAGCACCGCTTCACCCGCGCTCAGCGAACTCGACGACGCAGCACCGCCTGAGCGGTCCATCGGCAGCTGGTTCGAGAGTCTGAAGAACATCGCGGTGAGCTTTCCCTTGATGCCCTTACCCGTGAAGTACTCGGACTTGGCCAGGAAGATCACCGGCCGGGGCACTGCGATCGGAAGGAAAATCGAGTCTGAGAAGGAGAGGTGGTTACTGACCAGCACCGCCGGACCATCCAGTGGGACGTTGTCCATTCCCTTCACCCAGGGCCGGAAGAGGAGACCCAGAATCGGACCTACGATGATCCGCTTCATGAACCAATAAAACACGCTGACAGCCTTCCTCGACCCGAGCGGGATCACGGCGGATTACCCCACAGTCGATCGCGCTTTTCCTTGAGAGACTACTCTAAGGAACGGATTCGCTGGTAAGGCATTGGTGGCAGGTGGCACGATGGGGCTATGACATCCAGCGCGGGTCCCGTCGCCTTCTCTTCCGACGGTTTCGGGGAGGCGTCGCGCATCGGCATCCTCCTGAGTCACGGTTTCACCGGTTCTCCGGTTAGCCTGCTCGATTGGGCCCAATATCTAGCCGATCAGGGGTACGCAGTGCGGCTCCCTCTGCTCGACGGCCATGGCACCACCTGGCAGGAACTTGCCCGCACCCCGTGGCAGCGCTGGTACGCCAGCTATGAGACGAGTTACCGGGAGTTGGCACAGTCAACCGAGAAGATCGTGGTCGCCGGCCTGTCAATGGGCGGGACCCTTGCACTGCGGTTGGCGGCCCTGCAGCCGGTGGCCGGCGTCGTCGTCGTCAATCCTGGTCTCACCATCGCCGATCCGCGCGCACGTTACGCCGGGGTGCTGAAGTTTGTGATGCGATCGGTGCCAGCCATCGCCAACAACATCAAGAAGGAAGGGCTCGACGAGGGCGCGTACGCGCGGACCCCCGTTGCTGCTGTCGCACAGCTCGGCCGACTATTCAGGGAGACGGTCAACCTGCTCCCGTCAGTGACCGCGCCCACGCTGGTTTTTCGCTCATCGGTGGACCCGATCGTGCCGGAAAGCAGCCTGGAGGTGCTGCAACAGCGGATTGGTAGCAAAGCTCTCGAGATTGTCCGTTTGGAGAACAGCTACCATGTTGCGACCATGGACCATGACGCGCAGTTGATTTTTGAACGGTCAGCGCAATTTATCCAGCACGTGACGGCAGGTAGCACCGCATGACATCCCGAGGTCAGGAACCCAACGAGTCCACTGACGATGCCGTGTGGCAGGATCTGGTGGCCCGGTTGGAGCAGACGCCCACCGCGCCGGAGGCTGCAGCCAGTTCGGCACCGGAACAGAACGTTGATGCGGGATTGTCCGATCAGGACCGGGTGCGGGCTCTGTTTGAGAATCAGCCCCGCCGCTCCCCCAGTGGTCCGCGGGACTATACCCCCGAGGAGCCCGACGACGACGAAGACGAGGGTTATCATCCGCCGGAGCCGCCGGCGCTGGGTACCGGGGAGCCGCTGCTGGTCCTCGCCTGGTTCGGCGCAGTGGGTGGACCGATCGCTTTGCTTTTACTCGCCATGTTCTGGCGCGCCGCCCCGCTCACGATGATGCTGGGGGTGCTGGCCATCTTCCTGGTGTCGGTGGCGTTCCTGATCCTGAGGCTCCCCAAAACCCGCGATCACGGAGACAACGGCGCCGAAGTATAGGTAGCTGCCGCGTTCCGTAGGACCGAGCCGGAGTGGTCAGCCGGTGATGTGCACCGGGGTGGCCGAGTCGATCCTGGCTGGTTGAAGGCGGCTCCCGCCTCGTTGGGCGGCCGCACCGGCCAGTACCACCAATGCTATGCCCGCCAGCTGCGGGACTCCCACGTGTTGGTGAAGAATAATCAGTCCCAGCAGCACTCCGAACGCAGGTTCCAGTGCCATCAGCGTTCCGAAGGCTGTAGGGGTCATCCGGCGTAGTGCGAGCATCTCCAGTGCGAAGGGCAGCACCGGGAGCAGCACGGCCAGGCCCAGCGCGGCGGCGAGGATGCCTGGCGTGATGTGGCCAATGGCTTGAGGGACCCCGACGACGGCCGCGGCAACCGCCGCGATTGGCACCGTCAGGGAGAGCGAGGCGATTCCGTTGAAACGGTCGCCGATGCGTTGAGTGAGAAGGATGTAGACGGCCCACCCCACGGCCGCCATCGCTGCGAAGCCGACTCCCGTCACATTGAAAGTCCCCTGCCAGGGTTCGGTCATGAGAATCACACCGATCAGGGCGAGACCCGGCCAGAGCAGCGCCCTCTTGCGGTGGCTTCGCACAGCTGCCACGGTCAATGGCCCGAGAAACTCGATTGCGACGGCGGTGCCGAGGTGGATGTGCTCCAGCGCCGCGAGGAACCCGATGGTCATCAGACCCGTAGCCAGACCCAGACCGATAATGGTGGGCACGTCCTGGCGGCGGATCGAGCGAAGTGGTGGACGGACCAGAGCGATCAGGATGATTGCTCCCATGCTCAAGCGCAGCCATGCGGTTCCGCCCGGGCCGACAGCGCCAATCAGGTCCACCGACAGAGCAGAACCTAGCTGGACTGAGAACATCGCCGTTATCGCAAGCCCCCAAGGCGGGACGGGTGACGTTCTGGTCATGATTTGATCGGTTCGGGACGGATCAGCCGGCTGGCGGTCTGCACGTCGGGGCCGAGTTGGCTGAGGTGGGAGGCGAGCGCATCCGCTGCGAGTTGCAGAGCGTGGTCAGTCATCGGCTCAAGAGCATCCAGGATGAAAAGCGCGGTTTCGGTATTGTTTTTGAGCTGTGTCCGCCGCCCTTGCCGCCAGTTCCAGCGCCGGCACGTCACTCCTATGTCATCCCTCCAGACCACTTCGCCAGGTTCCGGAAACTCGACCGTTTCCTCGCCCCCGGTCGCGGTGTCGAACGGTTCGGTTCCCCTGGCGAGGGTCAGGCGGGGTGGGCCAGCGTAACCGGTGAGATCCTCGCCACCCAAGGGGACCTGGTGGAGGACTGAGATGGCGTTGTAGATGTCGGTGAGTCGGTTGACGCGTGGGAGCCCGGTGGCTGACCTCCGCAGGAGGGCCTCCAGACTGTTGCGCGTTCGTTGCGGCTTGGCCCCGAAACCGCGATAGGCGTCCCGCCACGCAGCGACGTGTGCAAGTTGCTCAACCGGAGTAGTTTTGAGGAGCTCACGGGCGAAACCTTCAGCGTGGCTGAGGAGGTCCTCGCTTGTCTGGTCGCTGGGCCCTGGCACCAGACCATCGGCGGCGATCAGCACAGCACGATAGTCAGGACGAAGCAAGAACACTTCCGGGTCAACGCGGCTGGATTCCACAACCTGGTGCAAGCTGCTCAGATCATTCATTGGTTGTTGCCTCTCGGTGGCTTAGCCCTACACCGGGCTCGAAAACTGCCATGGTGAACGTGGCCGGTTCCATGGTTACGTTCGCGTACGAGTGGGCAACGTCCCCGGGAAACGACACGGCGTCCCCGGTTTCGAGCACTATTGTCTGCTCCCCCACCTGCACTGTGATCGAACCTTGCCGCACCTGGAGAAACTCTTTGGTTCCCTTGGAGTGTGGCTCGCTCTCGTGGCGGTCCCCTGGCACGAATGTCCAGTCCCAAAGTTCGACGACGTCGGGTGACTCAGAGCCTGCAACCAGCGTCCCCCTGCCACCGGATTCGGAAGTCCAAAGGGCGGCACCTTCACCGCTGCGTGTAACTGTCACAGGCTTCGCCGATGGAGACTCAACCAGCGAAGGCAGCCCGATGCCGAGAGCGTCGCTCAACCTCAACAGTGTTCCCACACTCGGGTTGGTGGCACCCTGCTCCACATTGATCAGCATGCGACGACTCACGCCAGCAGCGTCTGCCAGCTGATCAAGAGTCAGGGATCGGGAGTGGCGCTCATGTTTGATGCGGCTGCCAATTGCTGCCGCAAGCGCAGTGGGGTTACTTGCCATAAGTGCAGCATAGTGCACTGTCAGTGCAGTATGCATCATCAGTGCAGTATGCATTGTCGAGTGCGACTGCTGTCTGGATGGGCGCTGCCTGTGGTCCGCCGCTGTCTACGCCGCCGGGAGTGCTCTAAGCAGCCAAGATAATCGGGGGCGCACTCTCAGAAGGGCGGGGGGATCTCGGCTGGTGGTGCTGGTGGTGCTGGGGGTGGGTCTGGTCGGGTGAGGTAGGTTTCGCCGAGTGGTGAGATCGCGATGATGGTCCCGGGGTCGGGTTGTTGGTAGTGCCAGTAGCCGTCGGTTTTGAACATGTGGTGGCGTTTACACAGGGCCGCCAAGTTCCCGTAGCTGGTTTTGCCGCCTTGGGACCAGGGGGTGGTGTGGTCGAGTTCGCAGAACACCGCCAACCGGTTACATCCCGGATGCCGACACGTCCCGTCCCTAACCCGGACCGCATCCTTCAGGTCCTGCGGGACCCGGTACGTGGTTGCATCAGCGCCGAGCCTGGCCCCGGTGAAGGGGTGGGTGAGGATCCTGGTGAACGATG
>NZ_ALPM01000013.1:0-23950 GCF_000294595.1 Arthrobacter sp. TB 23
ATCGCTTCCCCGACCACCGCCCACGCGTGACGGCGCGATAACCTGCCATCCTCCAACGCGGTCAGGGTGGCCCGGTAATCGCGGACCAGCAGCTCACTATGGTCAAGCAGGGAACCAGCGGTGCGCTCCGGCAGGCGCAGGGCCGCACCGATCTCCGACGCAGCCAGGGCGTGAGTGTGGTCCTGGTCTTCGGCCCACGAATGTTCCTCGGTTATCACGTCATGAAGGTGGGTGAGGGCTTTGGCTTCCTGCGCGTCGACCCAGGACCGCAACGCTGAGAGCGTCTTGAGCAGGTTCACGGTCTGCCCCGCGTTCAACGTCACCATCGCCGCGACCGATACCTGGCCAGACAACGGCACCGGAGCCCCCGGCCCGGTCGGAGCGGTCCAGGTCGCTTCCCCGCCCAGCGGACCGCCCGGACCGTACCCACCCGCATTCCCCGAAGCAGTGTTCGCGGACCCGCTCTCGAAGACGGAATCGCGGCCAGAACCGGGGCCAGAACCGGGGCCGGTTTCGGGGGAAAATCCCGATCCGGGAGCAGAAGCGTCGCTGCCTTTCATACCTCTATTCCATCATCGCCCACTGACAAAATAGGGGCCGATTCAGGGTCACCCGAAAAACTTTTTCAACTATTTTCGGGCCCACAGAACCATCACCGGACCGCCCCCTGGGCACCCGCTGCACCGAGAGATGCAGCGCATCAAGGTGCACGAGTCCGCTGGAGTCCACCGGTTGCAGCAGTGTACTCAGCGAAGCAGGGCCCGATAAAGCCGAACTTGGGGACACCGCGACTTGGCTGGCGGCCAGGGCTTTCTTCTTTAGGTCCTAGTGCCGTTCCCAAAGGACACTTCCCATCGTGATCACCATGGCTAGACCGGTAGCCCAAAGGTACTCAGACCCCTGCAGCGTCCGGATGATCGAGATGATCAGGAGTATTCCGGCAAGTACAAAGAGTGCCCATCGTCCGGTGCTCATTGCGGTTCCACTCAAAAGAGTCGATGCGTCTTGCAGTGTCAGCCGGTCATAGTTGCGCAACGCAACCAATAGCCTGCCGCTTATCGCTCAGGAGGACAGGAACGCCTAAGAAGCCCCGTTCTAGTTCCGGCCAGCGCGCCCGCGGCTCAACCGCGGACTCAACCTGGAGAGATCCGCCGCCCCCACCAACCCGGCAGAAGGCCCCAACGCTGCAGCTTCCACCCGCGCAGCCGGGCGGAACCCTCGACCCGTCAGGTTGCGGCCAAAAGCTCGCCGGGCCGGTTCCAGCAGCACATCTCCGGCAGCACCCAGTCCGCCGCCCACCACAAAGGTTCCCGGGTCCAGCGCAGCAGCCAGGTTGGCGAGCCCAAGCCCGAGCCACTGCCCGACGTCGTCGACCAGTTCCCGGCTCGCCGGGTCTCCTTCCAGCGCCAGCTTGGTGACGACGGCCCCGGTGATGAGCTGCGGGTCGCCGTCGACCTCCCTCAACAATGCCTGGGCTACCGGGGAGTTGGCGGTCGCAAGCTCCCGCGCCTCCCGCCCCAACGCGTTGCCTGAGGCGTACTGCTCCCAGCATCCCCGGTTTCCGCATTCACAGCGGTGACCCTGCGGCACGATGATCTGGTGGCCAAACTCCCCAGCCACCCCGAAACGTCCCCGCTCCAGGGCGCCGTCCATGATCATGGCTCCGCCGATGCCGGTGCCCAGGGTGATGCAGACCAACCGGCTCTCCCCCTGGCCTGCACCGAACCGCCATTCGGCCCACGCGGCGGCGTCGGCGTCGTTGACCACGGTCACCCTCCGCCGAAGGATCCGCTCCAGATTGTGGCGTAGGGGCTCATTGCGCCACGCCAGATGGGGGCTGAAGAGCACGGTCCCGTTGGTCAGGTCCATCCAGCCAGCGGCGCCGATCCCCACCGACCGGATCCGGTGGCCGACCGACAGCTCGGCTACCAGCTCGGCGATGATCGCTTCGACGTGCCTCGGATCGTGTCCGGGCGTATCCCTGCGGGATTCGGCGAGGATGTTGCCGTGGATGTCGACGACGCCGGCTGCCACCTTGGTCCCACCAATATCGATCCCGATCGCAAGCCCACGGCGCAGGAACGTGGGCGAATCTGGGTAGCCAGCGGTGAAGCCAACAGGCCGCCGTAGGGCACCCAGACCCCCGCCACCGGGGGCGCGGAGCTGACCCCGCAGCCGGGGCACTGCCGGGGCGTCCGTCTGCCTGATCATTGGTTGTCCTCCGCTGGATTGCCATCGGCGTTGCCCTACCGTTACCGATTCGTACATTACTGGAGAGTATTAACGTCGGTTGAACCTATAGGCTAATGAAATCCAGCAAGTTTTGGAGATATCAAAGGAGATAGTCGTGCGCGAATACAGCGTCCCCGTAATGGTGGACACGCCCCGTGACAGTAATATCACGGAGCTGGTTGTCAAACAGGCTGCAAAGCCGTCCAACCCAGCGTTGTTCTCCAAAAAGGACAACGCCGGAGAGTGGCAGAACATCCAGGCGACTGAATTCCTCGCTGACGTCCAGCTCCTCGCAAAAGGCCTGATGGCCAGCGGCGTCCAGGCCGGCGACCGCGTGGCGATCATGGCTCGCACCCGGTACGAGTGGTCGCTGGTGGACTTCGCGATCTGGTTTGCCGGAGCCATCTCAGTACCCGTCTACGAAACCTCATCACCCTCACAGGTGGGCTGGATCCTTGAGGATTCGGGCGCGGTCGCTGCCTTCGTCGAATCGGCCCGCCATGAGAACGTGGTGCGCCAGGCGGCAGCCGCAGCGAACATCCCCGGTGTTCAGCACGTGTGGCAGCTGGACAACAACGGCCTGGATCCCCTGCGCGGCGCCGGTACCGACATCGATGATCAAGCGCTGGAAGACCGCCGTCGGACCGCGGGGCTCGACGACGTCGCCACCATCATTTACACGTCGGGCACCACAGGCAAGCCCAAGGGGTGCGAACTGACGCACGGGAACTTCGTCGAGCTGTCGGTGAACGCCGGGGCAGCCCTCCCCGAGGTAGCCCACGAGGGTGCCCAGACCATCATGTTCCTCCCCCTGGCCCACGTATTCGCCCGGTTCATCTCCGTGTTGTGTGTGTCTGTCGGCGCTACCGTGGCCCACACCCCCGATGTCAAGAACCTGCTCCCGGATCTGCAGAGCTACAAGCCGTCCTTCATCCTCGCCGTCCCCCGCGTGTTCGAGAAGGTCTACAACAACTCGATGCTCAAAGCCGAGGACGGCGGCAAGGGCAAGATCTTCCACGCCGGCGCCAAGGTGGCCATCGAATGGTCCAAAGCCGACCAGGCCGGCAAGGTACCGCTGGCGCTCAAGGTGAAACACGCGGTCTTTGACCGGATCCTCTTCAGCAAGATCCGCGAAGCCATGGGCGGCCGCGTGGAGCATGCCGTCTCCGGCGGCGCACCACTGGGCGACCGGCTGGGCCACTTCTTCCACGGCATTGGCCTGATGGTCCTCGAGGGGTACGGCCTCACCGAGACCACGGCACCAATCACCGTGAGCACACCGAAGAAGATCAAGATCGGCATGGTCGGGGCGCCGCTTCCCGGCAACGCAGTGAAGATTGCCGACGACGGCGAAATCCTCGCCAAGGGCGTCTGCGTGATGCGCGGCTACTACAAGCGCGATGACCTTACCGAAGAAGCCTTCGCCGACGGCTGGTTCCGCACGGGCGATATCGGCGAGCTGGATGGCGACGGGTTCCTGAAAATCACCGGTCGCAAGAAGGAAATCATCGTCACCGCGAGTGGCAAGAACGTCATCCCCGCACAGCTGGAAGACACCATCAGATCCAACGCCCTGGTATCGCAGTGCGTTGTCGTCGGCGATCACCGGGCCTTCATCTCGGCCCTGATCACCCTTGACGAAGAGGCTCTGCCGGGCTGGCTTGAGCGCCACCAGCTACCCAAGAACACCACCGTGGCTCAGGCCGCCGAACACCCACTGGTTACCGCCGAAGTGCAGCAACTGGTGGATCAGGCCAACGCGAACGTCTCACAAGCCGAGTCAATCAAGGCGTTCAGAATTGTGGCCACCGACTTCACCGAGACCAGCGGGCACCTGACCCCATCCCTGAAGATCAAGCGGGCCCAGGTCCTGAAGGATTACTCCTCGGTGGTCGAGGGCATCTACTCGGCCCCTCGCGCCTAGCGCAGCCAGAAATCGGTAGCTGATTTACCCGGTCTTCAGGGACAGTAGAGCGTTCTCGACTACTTCCGTGAGGGCCGGGTGAATCCAGTACTGTCCGCTGGCCATGGTTTGGGCATCGAGTCCGAAGGACATCGCCTGGATGATCGGCTGGATGATCATCGACGCCTCGTGGCCCATGACGTGGGCGCCGAGAATCATGCCGGTGCGCTGGTTGGCGATCAGCTTCACAAACCCGATGGTGTCCTCCATCGCCCAGCCGAACGCAGTCGACCCGTATTGCTGGACGGCAACAGTAATCTCAAAGCCTTCAGCCTCGGCCTTCGCCAGTGCTTCAGCTTCGGTCAGGCCGACAACTGCGACCTGAGGGTGCGTGAACACCGCCGCCGGGACAAACCGGTGGTCACTGGTGCGCAGACTGCCAGGATGGATCAGGTTGTGCGAGACGACCCGTGCCTCATGGTTGGCGACGTGTTTGAGCTGGAACCGGTTGCTGACGTCACCCAGGGCCCATAGCCCGTCGATAGGCGAACCGTCGCGGAGGACCCGCTGGTGTCCGTCCACGACCAGGCGACCCTCAGTATCGAGATCGAGCCCGACGTCGGCGGCTCCCAACCGGTCGGTGTTCGGCACCCTGCCGATGGCCACCAGCACGACGTCGACGTCCAGTTCCTGACCTTCGGGTCCGTCGATTACCGCGTGCACGGATCCGTCGTCGTTGGCGGTCAGTGAGGCGACGGTGTGATTGAGGACGACGTCCCACCGGCGAAGCGCCTCCGCGGTGAACGCTTCCGAGACGGAGTCGTCGAGGGTACGTAACAGGCTGCCGGAGCGGTTAACCATGGTGACAGCTGAGCCAAATGCGCCGAAGATGTGAGCGAATTCGGCGGCAATGTAGCCGCCGCCGATGATGAGGATCCGCGCCGGCAACTCATCCAACCGCATGATGGTGTCCGAGGTATGCACCTGCGGAAGGGTGATTCCCGGAATGTCCGGTAGCACCGCCCGTGATCCCGCTGCGATGACGATCTGGTCCGCGTGGATCTCCTCGCCCGTCGCGGTGACGAAGGACTTCTCCCCCGTGAACCGCACGTATTCCTGGTACAGGGTGACGTTGTCCAGCTCGTCTGCCCGGTATCGTCTGCCGTCCCGGGAAATCGCGTCGATCCGAGAGAAGATGCGGTCCCTGATGGCCCTCCACCTGACGTCGCGGAGCTCAAGGTCGACACCGAGTGACTGCGCCTCTTGTGCCCCGGTGGCCAGTTCGGCAGGAAAGACGAACATTTTGGTCGGTATACAGCCGACGTTCAGGCAGGTCCCGCCGAACACGCCGCCGTCGATCAACGCCACTTTTCGGTCATCCCAGTCGGGGGTGATCAGGCTGTTGCCGGAACCGGAACCGACTATCGCCAGGTCGTAGTGAGTCACTGCAGTTCGTCGACGACCAGCGCCGCAAGTTCGACGACAGCATCCCGCGTTGCCGGTTTCAGCCGGGCCAGGTCCACCTGTGAACCTTCTGCCAGATGACGGTCGTAGGGAATGCGGACAACGGTGCTGACTCGGGACCGGAAGTGCTCTTCGATTTCGGTCACGTTCACCTGGGTTCCGTTCCCGGAGGACAGGTTGATCACGACGATGGCACTAGCCACCAGGTCGTGGCGTCCGTGTGCCTCGAGCCAGGACAGGGTTTCGGAAGCCAGCCGGGCCTCGTCCACACTTCCGCCGGAAACCAGCACGACGGCGTCGGCCTTCTCGAGGGTTCCCTTCATCACCGAGTGCACCATGCCGGTGCCCGAATCGGTCAGCACAATCGAGTAGTAGCGACTCAGGATATCGGTGACCGCGCGGTAGTCGGCGTCGTCGAATGCCTGGGCGATTGCCGGGTCCGTATCGGAGGCCAGCACATGCAGCCGGGACCCTTCGCGAGCCACATAGCTGGAGAGCTGGGCGAAGGAATCCACCATGAACCGGTTCTGCACCAACTGGCGGGCTGTGAAGTCGGCCTTGCCGGGCGAACGATCGGAGAGCGTCCCCCGGTCCGGGTTGGCGTCCATCGCAATGATGCGGTCCTCGCGGACCTGGGCCAGCGTCATGCCAAGCAGCGTGGTGACAGTGGTCTTTCCCACCCCGCCTTTCCGCGACAGCACAGGAACATAGCGGGTGCGCTCCCCCAACCGCACCGAAATCCGGTGCTCCAGTGCGCGGCGGATCCGGACGGCGTCAGAATCGCCGAGGTTCAGATAGCCAAAGCTCAGCGTATGGAGGAGCTTGCGCCAGCCGTCAACAGGGGGACGCTTCGTTACCTCAAGGAGCCGCTCAGACGTCAGTGAGGCGGCGGTTTCAGGACCGGTTTCCTTCTGCCGGCGGGCGCTGCGCGCTTCAGTGGTCTCAGCGGCTGGCCGCTCGACCGGGGGCGTGGCAGTAGCCGAGGGGAACCAGCCCGCAAGATCCGCCGCCGGCTCAGCCGCCGCAGAAACTGTAGGCGTCGCGGAAACTGAAGGCGTCGCAGGAGTTTCCGGCGCCTTAGCCGCAGGCGCGGCCAGCACCGACGGCACCGCGGATGGCAGTGCCGGGGCGTCGGCGTTCCCGAGGGGCAGCGCCGAGGTGTAGTCGACCGGAAGGCCGGTCAACGCTCCATGATCGGTCGCCAACTCGTGGTCAACCGATCCTCGACCCTCGGGATCGCGACCCACGGAGACGGAAGCATCCGCGTTGTCCCCGGCGTGAGGAGAATCAGTCTCCGGTAGGTCGGACTGAGTGTCGTCGGATGGGTCAATGTCCGGGCCGGTACCGGACGGATCTTGCGGGGCCATAGTTCCTCACAGGTTCGAAGATGGCGCGCCAAATGCGCCGTGGTCTCCAGCCAAACACTAGCGCACCAGAACCCGCACGGCCGTACCGGCTAGGCGGTCTCGATCACCATCAGCAGATCCCCGCCCTGCACCTGGGAGACGGCGTCGACGGCGATCCGCTTGACCGTGCCTGCCACCGGTGAGGTGATTCCGGCTTCCATCTTCATCGCTTCGATCGTGGCGATCGTCGCGCCCTGCTCAATGGTGTCCCCCTCGGCAACCGTGACGGTGACAGCACCGGCGAAAGGCGCAGCGATCTGGCCCGGCGCCGACTTGTCCGCCTTCTCCGCCGCCTTGACATCACTGTGGATGCTGCGGTCACGCACGACGACGGGTCGCATCTGCCCGTTCAGCGTGCACATCACCGTGCGCATCCCCTTCTCATCAGGCTCCGACACCGCGCTGAGGGTGGCGATCAGCCGGACACCCTTTTCGAGCGGGATAACGTGCTCGCTGCCCTGCTGCAAGCCATACAGGTAGTCGCGGGTGTCCAGGACCGACACGTCGCCGTAGGTTTCCCGGGTGGCCAGGAAATCCTTGGTGGGGCCGGCGAACAGCAACCGGTTGAGGGTCGCGCGTCGGACTTTCGAATCCCCGGTCAGCGCGGCCAGGTCTTCGGCACTGATCTCCGCGTCGCGGACCTTGATTTCGCGGCCCTGCAGGGCCTTGGTGCGGAAGGGCTCTGGCCACCCGCCGGGAGGATCCCCGAGTTCCCCGCTGAGGAAACCGATCACCGAATCGGGGATGTCGTAGTTTTGCGGATTCTCCTCGAAGTCGGCGGGATCCACGTTGGTCCCCACCAACTGCAACGCGAGATCCCCCACCACCTTCGACGACGGGGTGACCTTCACGAGCCGCCCAAGTATCCGGTCCGCCGCCGTGTACATGTCCTCGATAGCTTCAAACCGTTCCCCGAGGCCCAGGGCGATGGCCTGCTGGCGAAGGTTGGACAGCTGGCCACCCGGAATCTCATGCCGGTACACCCGACCTGTAGGTCCTGGCAGCCCCGACTCGAACGGGGCATACACGCGGCGGACTGCCTCCCAGTAGGGTTCCAGCGAGCAGATATCCGCCAACGAAATCCCGGTATCCCGTTCAGTATTGGCCAGGGCCGCGACCAGTGCCGACGCCGAGGGCTGGCTCGTGGTCCCCGCGAGGGAGGCGCTGGCGACGTCGACGGCGTCCACTCCCGCGTCCACGGCGGCGAGCAGCGTGGCCAGCTGGCCGCCGGCGGTGTCGTGGGTGTGGAGATGAACGGGCAGGTCAAAACGCTCACGCAGGGCAGTGACGAGCTGGGCGGCTGCCGCTGGCCGCAGCAGGCCGGCCATGTCCTTGATCGCCAGGATGTGGGCGCCCGCGTCGACGATCCGCTGCGCCAACTCGAGGTAGTACTCCAGGGTGTAGAGCTTCTCCTCGGGGTCGAGCATGTTGGAGGTGTAGCAAAGGCCAACCTCGGCCACCGCGGTACCGGTGGCACGGACCGCGCGGATGGCTGGTTCCATCTGGGAGACGTCATTGAGTGCGTCGAAGATCCTGAAGATGTCGATGCCGGTCTCGGCTGCCTCCTTCACGAAGGCCTCGGTGACCTCCTCGGGGTACGGGGTGTAACCGACCGTGTTCCGGCCTCGCAGCAGCATCTGCAGGCAGATGTTTGGCAGTTCCTTGCGCAGGGCTGCGAGACGCTCCCACGGTTCCTCACCGAGGAACCGGAGTGCGACGTCGTACGTGGCACCGCCCCACGCCTCAACGGACAGCAACTGGGGTGTCCGGCGGGAGACGGCGTCGCCGGCGGCCACCAGGTCACGGGTGCGGACCCGGGTGGCGAGCAGCGACTGGTGCGCGTCGCGGAAAGTGGTGTCGGTGACGGCGACGGCTTTCTGGGCACGGAGCTCGGCAGCGAACTTCTCGGGACCGAGTTCCTGCAGCCGCTGACGCGACCCCGGCCCTGGGGGCGCCTCGCCCTCACCAGCAACGGGCAGCTTGTCGGCGGGGTCAATCTCCACGAGCCGCTCACCGTGGGGCTTGTTGACTGTCACATCTGCCAGCCAGGTCAGCAGCTTGGTCCCGCGGTCTGCAGAGACCCGGGCGGTGAGCAGTTCGGGGCGTTCGTCGATGAAGTTGGTCGCGACGTCGCCGGCGATGAAGTCGGGATCGTCAAGGACGGCCTGCAGGAAGGAAATGTTGGTCGACACCCCTCGCACCCGGAATTCGGCCAGGGCGCGTCGGGCCCTGGTCACGGCCGACTTGTGATCGCGACCACGGCAGGTCAGTTTCACCAGCATCGAATCGAAGTGCGGACTGATTTCAGCGCCCGCGTAGACGGTGCCGCCGTCGAGCCGCACCCCGGCGCCGCCAGCGGACCGGTAGGCGGTGATCTGTCCGACGTCGGGCCGGAAACCGTTGGCGGGGTCCTCGGTGGTGATGCGGCTCTGCAGGGCAGCACCCCGCACCTGGACGCTGTCCTGGCTCAGGCCAAGGTCCGCGAGGGACTCACCCGCGGCGATGCGCAGCTGCGCCTGCACCAGGTCGACGTCGGTGATCTCCTCGGTAACGGTGTGCTCCACCTGGATGCGGGGGTTCATCTCGATGAAGACATGCTGACCCGCCCGCTCCCCCACCGTGTCGACGAGGAACTCGACGGTGCCCGCGTTGACATAACCTAGGGCGGTGGCGAAAGCGACCGCGTCCCGGTGCAGGGCCTGCCGGATGCCCTCATCAAGGTTCGGAGCTGGAGCAATCTCGATGACTTTCTGGTGCCGGCGCTGAATGGAGCAGTCCCGCTCGAACAGGTGCATCACATTGCCCTGCGCGTCCGCGAGGATCTGCACCTCAATGTGGCGGGGACGGAGCACCGCCTGTTCCAGGAACATGGTCGGATCACCGAACGCGGAGTCGGCTTCCCGCATGGCAGCCTCGAGGGCCTCGGGCAGCGCCTCCCGCTTGTCGACGCGGCGCATTCCGCGACCGCCACCGCCAGCAACCGCCTTCGCGAAGATGGGAAACCCGATCTCGTCAGCCGCGGCGATCAGCTCATCCAGGTCGGCGCTCGGCTGGGATGACTTCAGGACCGGGATGCCTGCCTTGCGGGCGGCCTCCAGCGCATGCACCTTGTTGCCCGCCAGTTCCAGCACATCGGCTGGCGGTCCGACGAAGGTGATGCCGGCCCTTTCGGCGGCCCGGGCGAGTCCCGGGTTTTCCGACAGGAAACCGTAGCCCGGGTAGATGGCGTCACACCCGGATTCCTTGGCGACGCGCACAATTTCGTCTACGTCCAGGTAGGCGCGGACCGGGTGACCCTCTTCACCAATGAGGTAAGCCTCGTCTGCCTTCTGCCGGTGGATCGAGTTGCGGTCCTCGTACGGGAACACAGCAACCGTCTTTGCCCCCACCTCAAAGCCAGCCCTGAAGGCGCGGATGGCAATCTCGCCACGGTTTGCTACCAGAATCTTCGAAAACATTGCTCTCCTGCGTCCGTGCATCTCACCAATGGATACGTGCGTCCGTGTCCTGCATCACGGCAATCCTCACCCTACCGCGCTGTGACGTCGACCTCTTAACCTTTCTCAACATCTGACCGGCGTCCCGGGCACCGCTGACTTCGGAACCCCTACCGCTCACCTATGATGGAACGGTAGGTCGACCGCCATTGATGCGGAACTGACCAAACCCAGACGAAATAGGGGCCGCCGGCTCAAACTGCTGCCCAGGATTCCCGCTGGCGCGACGTCCGGCAGCCGCGCACACGAGATGTTAGGTATTGGTTTAACAAGTGCAAGTAGTGAGCATCAGCAGCCTCAAGGGCGGTGTCGGCAAGACGTCCGTGACTCTCGGATTGGCCTCGGCAGCGCTTGCCGCTGGAATCCCGACCCTGGTCGTTGATTTGGACCCGCATGCTGACGCCACCACCGGTCTGGGTGTGAGATCCGCTGATCAACTCGATATCGGCCGTCTGCTGAAGATTGCGCGTCGCGGCGACCTCGGAGCCAACGTGGTGCCCAGCGGTTGGGTGGCTTCGGCCATCCAACAGAACCCGCCGTTGTCGGGGAAGGCACCTGTTCTCGACGTCGCAGTGGGCTCCGCCTACTCGGGTATTTACGACCGACCAGATCTGGGACGGCGGGATCTGCGACGGCTCACCACCCTGCTGTCGCGTCTGGAGGGTTATGGGCTGGTCCTCATCGATTGCCCGCCATCCCTCAACGGGCTGACCCGGATGGCGTGGACCGCCAGCAACCGGGTGCTGCTGGTCGCCGAGCCGAGCCTGTTCTCGGTGGCAGGCACAGAGCGGACCATGCGGGCTATCGAGCTGTTCAAACGAGAATTTGCGCCGAATCTGTCCACCGCCGGGATTGTCGCCAACCGGGTACGTCCCGGTTCGAACGAGCACGCGTTCCGCCTCGCGGAAATGCGCCAAATGTTTGGTGATCTCCTATTGAGTCCCACCATTACTGAGCAGGCGAACTGGCAGCAGATCCAGGGTGCCGCCCACTCGGTGCACCATTGGCCGGGCGAATCGGCGCGCAATGCCGCCGGCTACTTTGATGAGTTGCTGAAAAACCTGGTGGATTCCGGCCGGCTGAGAAGCCGGGTGGCCCGACGCGCCTGAGGGAACGAGGTGACTCGCTTAGCTCAGGGGGCTCTCGCTTGCTCGAAGGGGGCCTCGCCTAATCCATAGGTGGGTTAGCTAGGCCCTAGCTGATCTTGCGGGTGGCCCGGCGCTTGCTGAGTTCATCGTCGGGGAAGTCCTGATCGGCTGCGTGTTCGCTGGGGAGGGCCGCGAGGCTGCCTTCCACCTCACGCCAGACCTTGCCGACAGCAATACCAAATACGCCCTGGCCACCCTGGACCAGGTCGATGACTTCCTCGGCCGAGGTGCACTCGTAGACGCTGGCGCCGTCGCTCATCAGGGTGATCTGGGCTAGATCCTCGACGCCGCGTTCGCGGAGGTGCTCAATTGCGGCGCGGATCTGCTGGAGGGAGACGCCTGTGTCGAGCAGTCGTTTGACGACCTTCAATACCAGGATGTCCCGGAAACCGTACAGTCGCTGGGTGCCCGAACCGGAGGCGCCTCGGACTGCTGGTTCCACGAGGCCAGTCCGGGCCCAGTAGTCGAGCTGGCGGTACGTGATGCCGGCCGCTTTGCAGGCTGTGGGACCGCGGTAGCCAGCATCTTCATCAAGGACGGGGAGATCTTCGGTGAACAGCAGGCCCTGCGCACTGGCCGGGATCCCGGATCCGGACGCAACCGCGTTGGAACCCGTACCGGCGTCGCCTTTGGGACTCACGTGCTGCCTCCTCGTTCTGATAACCGTGGGAATACTTGGACGGTAGGCACTGGGCACGCACCGGATTCTCAGGGTTTGCTCTCAAGTCTGCCCTGAGTTAATGGGTAGTGCAATGAAACCGTATGCTTCGACGTTAGATCGCCGGGCACTCCAGGTCAAAGATGCAGGGCATAAAGAGTTTGGCGTGTCGGAACCTTAACGTTCGAAATCCTCGGGTTCCACGTCGGCGAGGAACTCGCGGAACTGGCGCAACTCCCGTTCGGCGTTGACTGGGGGCGCAGCGGGCGTATCGTCGTCGTCGTCGTCAGCTGCCTCGGTGATCTCCACGCCCGCCTCGTCCAGGACAGAGACGGCGCAGTAGATGGGGCAGGGGACGCGCAGGGCGACCGCGATGGCGTCGGATGCGCGAGAGCTCACCGCCGTGCCGTCGTCGAACACCAGCTCTGCGTGAAAAACGGTATCTTCGACGGAGATCAGCCGGACCTGGCTGATCTCGCGGCCGAGGGCGCTGACCACGCTGACGAGGAGGTCGTGGGTCATGGGCCGGGGCGGGACAATGCCTTGCTGAACGAAGGCGATTGCGCTGGCTTCCGGGGCGCCAATCCAGATCGGGATGTGGCGTTCCCCCTTGGTTTCCTTCAGCAGCACCAGGGGCTGGTTGGAGGGCAGTTCGATTCGGACTCCGACGACTTCTACTTCAAGCATTGCGGCCCCCTAGCTATCCATACGGGAAATGTGGCCCTGTACCAACGCTGTGTGCAGGTTCAGGCACAGCTCGCTGATTTCGCGGGCCATTTCGGCGGCGCGTGCCTTGGAGGCCACGTCCCGACGGGAAGCGACGGGTGTCACAACCCGCTCAACGAGGCCCAGTTCGCGGTCAGCTGCGGCGCGGAAAGGGCGGAGGTGCCGGGGTTCGATCCCGTGGCCCTCCAGCAATACGCATGCCCGGGTGACGCGGAGGGCATGTTCGTCGAAGCGGCCGTCAACCGGGGCGATCAGGCCAAAGCCCACCAGATCGAGCACCAGGGCGTGCCTGGCGCCGGCCTCGGCCGTCAGAGTTTCGAGGGTCAGGGAGCGGGTGTGGGAGTGCAGGTCGCGGGACATCTGGTCCGAGACCATCCGCGGGGACAGGGTCATACCGCCGGGCAGCGATTCCGGCTTCTCACCGCGGTCGATCGCGTCCACGTAGTCCTTGATGACCTTCAGCGGCAGGTACTGGTCCCGCTGCAGTGCCAGCACAAAGCGGAGGCGCTCCACATCATGCGGCGCGTACTTCCGGTATCCGGCCCGGGTGCGCTGAGGGGAGATCAGCCCTTTTTCCTCCAGGAACCGGATTTTGGACGCAGTGATCTGCGGGAAGTCCCCGGACAGTTCGGTGAGGACCTCGCCGATGTTGAGCACATTGCCGTGGACTCGTTCTGGTGCGAGTCCTACGGTGCGCCGAGCTGGCTGGGGTGAGGGCATGCAGCGGGACCTATTCCTGTCCGAGAGGCTGAACTGGTGACTGCTGTGGCGCTGCTGTCCGGGCACTGTAGAAGGTCAGGCGGAACTTGCCAATCTGGATTTCGTTGCCGTTGCGCAACGCAACCTTGTCCACCCGGTCGTTGCTGACGTAGGTGCCGTTGAGGCTACGGGTATCCAGCACGGTGAATCCGCTGTCGGTCCGCTCAAACTGGGCGTGCTTACGGGACACCGTAACGTCGTCGAGGAAGATATCAGCGTTGGGGTGGCGTCCGACCGTTGTCACGTCCTGGTCCAGGAGGAAGCGGGCGCCGGAATTGGGGCCGGTATGAGCCACGAGCAAGGCAGAGGTGCTGGGCAGCGCGGCGACCGCCGCCTGCTCTTCCGGGGACAGC
Organism: Arthrobacter sp. TB 23; assembly: GCF_000294595.1. Lineage (NCBI taxonomy): Bacteria > Bacillati > Actinomycetota > Actinomycetes > Micrococcales > Micrococcaceae > Arthrobacter > Arthrobacter sp. TB 23. Next base: position 14,147 of record NZ_ALPM01000013.1, read on the forward strand.
TTTGGGTCCACTGCGGTGGGGGCTAGCGCCGGGATTCCAATTGTGGTGGTCTCCGGCGACGGCGCCTGATTTTCTCTTCCGCCATACGTGGCCGCGTTCTCGTTGCCAACCATGGTGTTCCTCCCCAAAATATGTGGCCAACCAGTCGAACGACCGGTTGGCCACCGTGTCCTTGCAACGGTGATCTTGCCTAGTTGTGCCGGACGAGCCGGTACCCCTAGCCTACCTGCTGTGAGTAATCCGATGAACTCAGAAGCTCATCCACGACGGATGGATCGGCGACCTTGATTTCAAGGAGCCACCCCTCACCGTAGGGATCAGAGTTGATGAGCGCGGGATTGTCCTCAAGGGCCTCATTTCGGGCCACCACCTCACCGGTCACAGGCGCGTAGATGTCGCTGACGCTCTTGGTGGATTCCACCTCACCGACGACGTCGGCTGCGGTCACCGGCGAGCCGGCCTCCGGCATCTGGACGTAGACGACGTCGCCCAGAGCGTCCTGCGCGAAGTCCGTGATGCCGACGCGGACCACACCGTCGGTACTTGGCGGGGTCACCCATTCGTGCTCAGCCGTGTAGTGAAGGTTATCTGGAACGTTGCTCATGGGCAGCCTTTCGTCGTACTCCGGTGTGACTGGGCGCGACGTCCGCTGGATGCCACTGATCGAGTATAGGCATAGTGATTGGACGATGGGCAGGGGTGGACTACCCTCAGCTCGCCGAGTGAGGAAAGATCAGTTCATGACCGATCTCCCCTTCCCCGTTCAGCCCATGCTCGCCAAAGCCGTCAGCGATGTGCCTGAGCCGGACAGTGTGGCTGGCGGCCTGCTGTACGAACCGAAATGGGACGGATTCCGAGCCATCATCCACCGTGATGGCGACACCCTGGAGATCGGCAGCCGCGGGTCGAAGCTGCTCACCCGGTATTTTCCGGAACTGGTTGAGGCGCTGAAGGTGTCCCTTCCGGAGCGCTGCGTGGTCGACGGCGAGATTGTGGTCCGCACCGGCTCCCCCGGCAATGAGCGGCTGGACTGGGAGGCGCTGTCGCAGCGCATCCACCCCGCCGACAGCCGGGTCAGGTTACTGGCCGAGGAAACACCCGCCTCGTTCGTCGCTTTCGATCTGCTGGCTGCTGGGTCGAAGGATCTGATGAGCTCACCGTTCGCTGAGCGTCGGGCCGCCCTGGAGGGCATTGCTGGTGCGTTCGCTGCCCCTGTCCATGTGTCTCAAACGACCGACGACGTAGAGCTCGCCCGCCGTTGGCTGGTCGAGTTTGAGGGAGCTGGGCTCGACGGCGTCGTCGCCAAGCCGCTGGACGCCGGATATGAGCCTGGCAAGCGCCGCATGCTCAAGATCAAGCATCACCGCTCCGCCGACGTCGTCGTCCTCGGTTACCGGGTGCACACCAGCGGCGCCGGTGTCGGGTCCCTGCTGCTGGGGCTGTACGACGACGGCGAACTGCGCAATGTGGGCGGCGCGTCGGCGTTCACCAACAAACGCCGGCTGGAGCTGGTCGATGAGCTGGCGTCCGACGTCGTGCGCGATGCTTCAGGTGAGCCTGTCCGTGGGGAAACCGATCGAAGCCGGTTCGCTTCCGGCAAGGATGTGTCCTTTGTGCGGCTGCACCCGCGGCGGGTGATGGAGGTGCGCTATGACCAGATGGAGGGCTCACGCTTCCGTCATACGGCCCAGTTTTCCCGGTGGCGGCCGGACCGCGACCCCGAGTCCTGCACCTTCGACCAGTTGGAGGTCCCGGTGGCGTATGACCTGAATGAGGTCCTCGCCTAGAGAATAAAACCCGAGAACCTACTTGTCCTTCTTCGCTCTGCTGGGCTGGACGCGGGAGGGCTCCCCCGGCATCTTCGGGTAGTCCGGCGGGAAGGGTAGCTCGCCGAGACCGGAGTCAAGGTCGCGCTGCCACCAGTCAAGCAGTTTGTCGATGGTGCCGGGCTTTTCGTGGAAGCTGGCCCACGGATCGCCGACGGTTTTCAGCCGTTCGGGCACCGTGAGGACGGTGAAGTTCTTCGGGTCGGCGCTCTCCAGCTCATCCCACCCAATCGGGCAGGAGACCGGTGCGTGGGCCAGGGCCCGCGGACTGTAGGCGCCGGCGATGGTGCGATCCCGGTTGGCTTGATTGAAATCGACAAACACCTTCTCCCCACGTTCCTCTTTCCACCACGCGGTGGTGACGGCGTCGGGCATGCGGCGTTCCAGTTCGCGGGCTGCCGCGATCACCGCATGGCGGACGTCGAGAAACTCCCGGACCGGCTCGATCGGGGCAAAGACGTGGAGCCCCCGGTTGCCGGAGGTTTTGATGAAGGCGTTGAGTCCGGCCTCCTCGAGCACCTTGCGCAGTTCGATTGCGGCGGGGACGGCGTCGTCAAAATCGGTTCCCGGCTGGGGATCCAGGTCGATGCGCAACTGGTCAGGGTTGTCGGAGTTCTCGGCCCGTGACGGCCAGGGGTGGAAGACGATGGTGTTCATTTGGGCTGCCCAGACGGCGGCGGCAGGTTCATCGATGACGAGTTGCGGGTGGGATCGGGCGCTCGGGTAGATCACGGGCACCGATCGGATGTAGTCGGGTGCACCCTTGGGCGGGTTCTTGGAGAAGAACTGTTCGCCGTCGATCCCGTCCTTGAACCGCTGCAGGGCGAGGGGGCGGTCGCCGTTGGCAGCGACGAAGGCCTCCCCCACCTCGACGAGGTATTTGGCGAGGTCGAGCTTGGTGATACCGAGATCGGGCCAGAGCACCCGGCTGGGACTGGAGATCCGCACGTCGCGGGTGCCGTGGGGTCCGTCAACGGACAGGACTGTTGCCTCAGATGCCATGGCTCCAACATACTCCGGGGTACCGGCCTTGTCCGCTGAAGGTGTCAGGACCGGTCGTGAGACAGTGATTCGTTTGAGCTGCCTCGCTCAGGCGCCGGCGAGTCCGCCTCGTGGCCGGATGAGCCCGGCCTGCGCCAGGACCAGGTACAACTGGCAGCCGAGGCACAGTCCGAACGCTGCGTTCAGGAACGCGGCGACGAACGCGGCACCTCCGGCGATTGGAAGCGCCCACGGGACGGCTGCGAGGTACAGCAGCAGTCCCATCGTCACCACAATGAAGCCGACCACCTGAGCAAAACGTGGCAGTCGAGGGTCTTCACGATCGACCGGCGGTGTGAGCCGGGGGCTGAGAACCTTGCGGAACAGCACGCCCCAGAGAGCGGTCCGTGGGGACGTGAAGCCCCAGGCGAACAGGATGGCGGTGATCGCAAGCATCATAAACCCGGGGTCGGACACCTTTTCCGCGAGACTCAGGCGCGGAGTCGCGTCCGCCGTCAGGAGGGCGAAGAAGGTGCCGACCAGCAGCAGGCAGGCCGTCAACGCGGCCGCAAACCGTGGGCCACGAGGGTAAATACCGGGGAGAGGTGTGGTCGAGGGGTTATGAGGCAAGGCGGTCATCGCCGGGTCCTTCCAGGGTGTCAATTTCGGCACGGATGGACGCCACTGATACCGCGCCCGCGTAGCGTGCAGCGACATCGCCGTTCGGATTGACGACGAGCACGGTAGGGGTTTGCATCACCTTCAGCCGCGAGGCGAGATGTGGCCGGTGGGTGAGGTCGACGTCGGTGTACACGACGCCGTCGTAATCCCTGAACGTGTTTGTGAGGGCCCGTCGTACGCCAGGGCAGCGGGAGCAGTAAGCGGTGCTGAACTGGACCACTGTCGCGCGTTCGCCCAGGACCGCGAGGTCCACGTCCGCCGGGGCGATCTCCCCCACCTGCACGGAGCGCTTGCCGCCAGACCGGTGACGCATGGCCAGTCCGATGCCGAGGGCACCGAGGACCAGCACAACGACGATAGCGGCGGCCACGAAAGGGTTCACTCTTCCAAGATACGACCGCATACCCCGGACTGAACCTGGCGGCGTCACAGTTCGTCGTATGCACACCGCCGAGGGAGGCTACAAGTCGGCCGGGTGACGCGGACCGGTGATGCGGCACTCCATCAGTCCAGCAGAGCCTCCACCGTGACGAAGCCGTAGCCCCTGGCGCGCAACCCTTCGATGATGCAGGGCAGGGCGGCGGCGTCGAGGGTGGTGCCGTCGTTCGGGTTGGAACCCACGTGCATCAGAACGATCTGGCCGGGACGGGCCGTGTTCAGGACCCGCTGGCACACAATCGAGGCGGTGATGCCGCCGGATGTCCCTCGCCAGCCCAGCGTGTCCACCGTCCAACGGAACGGAACGTAACCGAAACCGTTGACGACGTCGATGTCGAGCTGAGTCCGATCGCCGTAGGGGAACCGGAAGTAGGGCATGGTCGTCTTGCCGGTGAGCGGCCAGATGGCGGCCTCCGCTCGCGCCAGGTCGAGCCGGATGGCCTCGTTGGTGAGCTGCGAGAAATACGGGTGGGTGTTGGAGTGGTTGCCGACGGGGTATCCGTCAGCTGCCATGGCGCGCACGCTCGCAGGATATGCACGCGCGAACTGGCCGGTCACGAAGAAGGACGCCGTCGCGTCATACCGGTCGAGAGTGTTGAGGATGGAGGTCACCCCCGCATTGGAGGCACCGCCGTCAAAGGTAAGCGCCACGACGGGGCGCGTCGTGGGGAAGGACTCCCAGTCGGTGTCATCCCACCTGGTGGGGACGGATGGCCATGGTACGAATGCGGCATTGGGGCCCCTGTACTTTGCGGGATAGGCATACAGGGCGCCGTCCGTCCGCACCGCCCAGATCGTCTGGGCGCGAGGATCGAGCTGAGTGGCGAAGATCTTCGGGAAGGCGGACCACCCCGTTCCGATCTGTGTCATGGGGAACGATGTGCCGCTGGACGAGGCGGCATAGAGGCGCAATCTGGCCTCGCTGTCCACAACGAGCAGATCAGAGCGGCCGTTCTTGTCCCAGTCGCCCGCTCCCACGACCTGGCGCATGGGGAGCCAGCCTCCACCCAGTCTGATACGGGGAAGGAAGCTACCGGTGCCGTTGGTCGGGTAGACGTGCATGATGCCGGCCATATCGGTGGCCGCGACAGCGGGATACCCGTTGACGGACTGCTGCACCGGCGTCCACGTCCGCATGCTCAGCCAACCATGGCCGATCTGGCGCGCAGCGAGGAATCCACCCGAACCGTTGCCCGGATACAGCATCAACCGCCCGTCCTTGAAGCGTGCGATCAGGTCGAGGGCACCGTCACGATTCCAGTCCACGCCACCCTGGACGCTCTCGGCGACCAGCCAGCCGTTCCCGATCTGGCGGGGGGACGCGAAACGCTCCCGAGCGTTGGCCGCGTAATAGAGGAGTCGGCCGTCGGGCGCAATCAGCATCAGATCGCTGAAGCCGTTGCCATCCCAGTCGCCGACCGAGATCGTTCGTGAGGCTGTCCATCCATGCCCAATCCGGTAGGGCGACGAAAAGCCGATGGAGGGGTTGGACGGCAGAGTCTGCGCTGGCAGTGCGGCAGGTGACTCCTCGACGGTCATCCCTGGAGCGGTGTAGGCCGGCGCTGCGACCGCGGTCCCCGTGGGAACCACACCGGTCAGTACGAGCCCTGACACGAGGCCACCCACGATGACGCTCCGCTTCGCAGCCGCCGCGCCCGCACGCCATCTCGCGATGATGCTCCCGCTCATGATTTTGCCCTTACCTCTCGAGTCGCAAGTTGAGGGACTTTCCTGCTCATCTGCTATCTAACTCCGTTGGGCCCGATTGGATTAGGGTCTTTCGTCCGTGGTCTGCTCACCTCACCGGTAGCGCCGCACTACTTCCCCCGTTACCGTTTTCGTAGCCCGTTTCTGGTGCAGGATGTGGGTGTGCTGGCCTGCTGGCCCCGGCATGATTGCCGCCCCCAGTCACTGATGATCCAGGAGGTGTTGTCACCGGGGTTGGCAGGTGCCAGAGAGACCGCTAATAGAGGCAGGTTTGAACGGCATCGACAACGGTTGTGAGTGCACGGCACCTGCTCGCGCTTCGGTTAGGACGCAGCGCTCGTCGAGGGCTCGGCGCATGTCCGTGGTGATTGGCCCTATTGCCTTCGGGAGGGGCCCCGCGATCAGACGTGGCATCTTGCCGGAACAACCCGCCTCCGCGTGTCGCGCGCTCGCCATCCACGAACCAAGGAGGGCTGCGACGTCGTCGGCGAGCGGTTTGCAGGCCGGCCACACCGCAGTGACGGCGGATAACGGGGAATACCCACGTTGCGGGGCTGGTTGAGCGGGGTAATGAGACTTCTTCCCACGCAGCCCGTGCCTGAATTCGATCTGGCCGCGTGGAGCCGCCTGACCACGCCAGCTTCGTGATCCTGCGGACCGTCTCAGGCAAACCCTATGCCCCCACTGAAGGGGTCCAAGCACAGGTTCCTTCACAGGGGTCCGTGCATGGGTCTACCTGCTATCACAAAGGAGAAAAACACCATGGCAAAGATTCTGATGGTCGTTTCGGCCGCTGATTCCCTGACGATGAAGGACGGTAGTCAGCACCCTACCGGGGTGTGGGCCGAGGAACTGGTGGTTTCCCACCGGACCCTCCTCGGCGCCGGACACACGGTCCACATCGCCTCCCCTGGCGGGGTGAAGCCGACGTTCGACCAGGTCAGCCTCGCCCCGGAAATGGCCGGAGGGCAGGAGAAAGTCGATGAGTTCCGGGAGTACATCACCTCCATCGACGATGAACTATCCGCACCGCTGGTCCTCGCCGAAGTGGACGCCGCGATTTATGACGCTGTGGTCCTGCCAGGCGGGCACGGCCCGATGGCTGACCTGTTTCAGAACGAGGACCTTGGCCGCATCCTGATCGCCGCCAACGACAGCGGGCGAATCATCGCTCCGTTCTGCCACGGTCCTGCCGGATTGCTCAGTGCAGTGGACGGAAACGGAAGGTTCGCCTTCGAGGGCCGGCGGATGACCGTGTTCACCAACAAAGAGGAGCTATCCGGGGGAACCGGGGAGAACACCCCGTGGTTCGTGGAGACCGCATTGCAGGAGCAGGGCGCCGTAGTGGAGCTGGGCGCTGACTGGTCATCCTTCGTGGTGCGCGACGGCAACCTGATTAGCGGCCAGAACCCCCAATCCAGCCACGACCTCGCCCTCGCCGTCATCAACGCCCTAGCCGAATAAGCCAATCACCGCAGGGGGCGAATAGGGCGCGGTCTGCGGCAAACACCCTCCGAAGTGCCCGCCACCGCTGTTCCACCAAGGTCGGCCGCGCCCTAGTTCGGGAACGATCCCGGGGCACCCCCCGGCGCTGGCGCTGCTGGGCTGGCGGGGGTGCGCTGGAGGTCCCGGGTGGGCCCGGCACCCAGCAACAGCCAGGCCCACGAATTAGTCGCCTGATGCCCACTGTGTCCTAGATTGCAGAACTCTGAGTTCTGGCGTGTCTATCGTCTGTAAGTACCACTGATAGGAAGGCAAGGACATGAGTTCAGCACATAGCGAGACGCGGGCGAAAAGATCCGCAACTGACCCCGGCACCTCCACCGGAACCCGTGTTATGGCCGGGGCCTTGGGCGGTCTTGCCGGCGGGATCGTATTCGGGATTCTGATGTCCACCATGGGAATGCTGAGCATGATTGCCTCACTGGTTGGCTCAAACTCGGCGATCGTCGGTTTCCTGGTCCATTTGACGATTTCGGTGTTGATCGGACTCACCCTGACGGTACCCGGTGCTGGATTGCTGAGAAAGGGCTTGATTATCAGCGCCGTCGTGGGCGGCGTCTATGGCATGCTGTGGTGGGTTCTTGGCCCGCTGCTGATCATGCCGACCATAATGGGCATGCCCATTTTCGCCCTCGACGCGGGGTCTGGTGTCTCATTGATGGGACACGCGGTTTATGGCCTTATTCTGGGACTGGTAGCGGCCCTCATTATCCGACGTGGCCGGTGACCACGCCGAACCTGGTGGCCGCCTGCTCAACCACCATTGTCTCCGCAGCTGGCAAAACAGCGACGGTTTGGGCGCCACATGAACGGGAGAGAGAACCCTTGACCGAATCCGGGGAGCCCTTCAGCTGCCTCAACGCCGTGGAGCTTTTCGCTGACCTCACAGCCGAGGACATGGATGCTCTCGACAGGGTGTCTCCGCCCCGGCTCTTTCACAGTGGTGAAATCCTCTTCAGCCAGAGTCAGCCCATCCAGGCCCTGTTCATCCTCAAAGCAGGGCGGATCCGGATTTTCCGGGTAGCCGAGGATGGGAAAACTCTCACCATTGCAATCCTTGAACCCGGCGCGGTGTTCGGCGAGATGGTGCTGATAGGCATGCAAATGTACGACAACTATGCCGAAGCGCTCGAAGAATCAACGGTGTGCCAGCTCAGCGCAGCAGATGTCGAAAACCACTTCCTTTCAAACCCCAAACTGGCGGTGAAAATCTCCCGCCTACTCGGCGAACAAGTCGCCAGGTTGGAAGAACGTCTCACCGACATGGCACTGCGGCCCCTTTCAGCCCGAACCGCAGCGACCTTACTCAAACTCGCCGACGCGGCCCCACGCAGCAGGTTCACGCACTCGGTAGCCGTGAAACTCACCCATGAACAACTTGCTGGACTGCTCGGAGCAACCCGCGAAGCCACCAGCAAAACCATGTCCGACTTCGCCGCCAAAAAACTGCTCCGGCAAGGCCGCGGCCGGATCATCATCGAAGACGCCGAAGGACTGCGCCGAATTTCCCGCACCACCTCCTAACCCCTCGGGCGCCGGCATATCAGCCCCAACGTCAGACCTTCTGTGGTGCCCGCGAAAGCCCCTCCACCGAAAACTTTCCTGTAGTCGATACCCAAAGAAGGAGCACCATGACCCGCGTTACCGTCCACACTCCCGAAACCGCTCCCAAGGAAAGCAGCAACGAACTCGCTGCTTTGGGGAAACAGTTCGGGAAAGTCCTGAACATTCACGGCGCCATGGCCCACTCCCCCGTTGTCCTGCAGTCCTACGTCGCCCTCCAGCAGGTCATCGGTGACTACGGTACCTTCGACGCGCGCACCAGAGAAGCCATTGCTCTGGTAGTCGGCAACGTCGACGAGTGCACCTACTGCCAGTCCGCGCACACCGTGGGCGCCAAAGCCGCTGGACTCAGCGAGGATCAGACCATCGCCATCCGCAACGGCAATATCGACTTCGACGACAAACTCTCAACCCTGCTGGAACTAACCCGGCAGGCCACCGCGAACAAAGGGTCCGTCAAGGACGCAGACTGGCAAACCGCCCTGGACGCCGGATGGTCAGACACCGAACTCACGGAACTCTCCACCCACGTGGCCCTGAACCTGTTCACCAACTACTTCAACCACCTCCTCGACACCGACCTCGACATCCCAGCCGCACCCAGCCTCTAACTCCTCGCAAACCCATGTAGACCCTGCCGTCCGTTCGCGGCAGGGTCTACATGTCCTCCAACCCTGTAATGAGATAGCTACTGATGACGGCCTTCTGGTCATGGGTGCCGGGATGCAGGCCCGGGAGACCCCCTTTGTCATTGGCCGGGGCTATCCTCGTGTCCATGGTGCACAAGTTCCACGGCGACAGTTGGGGCCTGGCTCCCGGTGCCCGCAACTGGCGGCGGCCCCTGCAGGTGAATGCACCTGACCCGGCGGACGTGCATACCACCAAGGCAACGATCCCGCTGTGGACCGACCTTACCTACGCTGACGGCGGCACAGCCACGGTCAAGGCCTTCGCCCTCGGGTGGACCGACGCAGCCGTCCGCATCCAACGGGTTGAGAAGAGCCTCGCCCGGTACGTCTGGGTGGATGCCAGTAAGGTGCGTCGGCGGGTTCTGGAACGAAAATAGTCCCGGCGCAGATAACCCACGGGCAAAGAAAAACCCGCC